>JAISPR010000129.1 GCA_031274765.1 Nitrososphaerota archaeon
TGCGACAACTCGGTCTTCAGCCGAGCGCTCTCCCAGGCTGAGCTACCTCGGCACGTTTTTCTATGCCTTTAGATTTACCTCGTCACATTTTTATGTACCGCTGTAAACGGAGAGCGTTATCATTTACGTTTCCTCAATAATATTAAGTTATCCTTTACACCTGCTTCTATTTAACGCAATGTTTCATCATGTTGATGTTTCGTTATTCGTTTATTTATGTTCTTAGTGACACTCATTGTTTAAGTGTTACGATATATATGTTTAAAAAATAACATTACTTCGAGTTAAAACATTTAAACATATAATTGTGTATTTTATTATAATAGATTTGATGTTACAAATGGGGGTGTTATATCATGGTTTGATGTGTGGTTGTGGGTGGTATGGTGTATAATTTGATGGGTGAGTTGGACTGATCAAACGCCAATAGGGAAAACGGGCTTTGGGACAAAAGTCTTTTGGGTTTTTAAAACATCAGCTCCAACACACACGCCAGAACACAAAAAATATATGAATCAAACACAAATATAAACCCCTAGAAATCTAGAATCTTCATTAACAAGATACCAAAATATATATAAATACTACAACAATAAATAACTATTGCTTACATATGCAAAGACTAACCATAAAAACCGCCAAAGAACACAACGAAATACTAGACAAAACCCACAAAACCACCTTCAAAAACCACAAATACCCATACCCCTTCACAAAATGAGAACACAAACACAAAAAAATAAAAAACCGCCTCCACAACCCCCCCAAATACATCCACCGAGCAGTCCAAATTTTAAACCCAGAAGAACAAAAAATGGGCCGCCCCCAAAAATAAACCTAGAAAAAAGGGTTCGACTTTTCATAACGGCCCATTTACTAAATAAATCTAATCATATGACTAAGATATATTGTCTTGTTTAGAGCCCCTTACGGAACTAAAAATCAACCACAAACATATTGAACAACTCCATAATGACCCCAAAATCAAATCAGTACTCTACAACGTCTTTATTTTACCAACAAAAGACGAAGGAGGGGTTAAGGGTGATTTGGCGGGTAATGGAACCGGCTATGCCCCAAGTGTAAAACATCACTACCGAACCGATCCCCAAAAAGAAGACAAAAAATACATCTACTTTTTTCTTTGAATGATTTGGCTACAGGTATGTATGTGGGGTATGGGATGTCGCATCGTTCTGAAATGGATGCTTTTCATAAAGCCAAAGCCATGCTTTTACGTATGGGAGTGCCCATTAATTCTTTGCGTTTAGAGAAGTATTTTAGTTGTGGAAAAATTATCAAAAAGTTTGGTTTTGCTACTACTTTGTTTTTAATTCCGAAGAAAAATATTCACAAAGTTGGTGTTTGGGCTAGTATTCTTGCTCGGGTGGTGGTTTTGGCAGTTGATTTTTTGTCACAATATTTTTATCGTAACCTTTCTGAGAGTGGGTTTTTGTCTGATAAGCGGCGGTTTGGGGGTTTTATTTGGCAGCGGTGGGATGATAGGCAGGAGGTTGCTTTGTTTTCTGTTGCGTTTTTACATAACATCTATGCTATTCGAGTTAACCCAAAATAGTTTTGTCCCAAAGCCATTCGATGTGAAAAGGCTAATAGGGGTGCCAGTGCCATTTATGGCTGTCTGGAGTTATGAGATGGCGCGGTTTAAACAAATCTCCCAAATTCAAGCTTTGATGGCAAAAAAGGAGTGTATTCGCAATATTGGTATAATTGCTCATATTGATCATGGTAAAACTACCTTGGCGGATTCTTTGTTATCGGGAGCAGGTTTGCTTTCTCCGTGTATGGCTGGGACAGCGCGGGTTCTAGATTATCTTGAAGCAGAGCAAAAGCGAAAAATCACCATAAAAACAGCTAACATAACGCTTCTCTACAAAACCCAGTCAGGCTCATACCTTATCAATCTTGTAGATACCCCTGGGCATGTGGATTTCACAGGTAAAACCACTCGGGCTCTGCGGATAATTGATGGCGCAGTGGTGATAGTAGATGCAGTGGAGGAACTTATGGCGCAAACTGAAAGTTTAACCCGGCAAGCCATAGAAGAACGGGTTCGTCCGGTGCTTTTTATAAATAAAATTGACCGACTCGTTACTGAGTTACAGTTAAACGCAGAAGCCATTCAGAAAAAGCTCGATCACATCATCAACAGTTTTAATGATTTAATTGAGATCTATGCAGAAGCCGCCTATAAAAATCAATGGAAAATCAGTTTAGCCAAGGGAAATGTAGCCTTTGGTGCAGCACTCTATGGCTGGGGGTTCACAGCTAATATGGCAAAAAAACGTGCCCTCAAATTCTCGGAGGTAATATCTGCGTGTAAAAATGCCAGATCAGATAAACTTGTGGCGGCATTACCGGTTTATGAAGCTGTCTTAGAGATGGCTATTCACAATGTGCCAAATCCACGAGAAGCACAAAATTATCGTATTCAAAAAATCTGGGGAGGCAACATCAATTCACCAATTGGAGAAGCTCTAACGGGATGTTATGATGAAACACCAGCCATTATTGCAGTTTCTAATGTTTTTGATGAAAGCGGGGCCACTATTGTGGCAGGACGAACTTTTTCGGGTAGGATCAGAAAAGGTGACAAACTACAGCTGGTAAACACTTCAAGCGATGTTGAGGTGAAAGCTGTTTATGTGGACATGGGTGCGATGCGTGAGGAAATTGATGAAGTATTGGCAGGCAACTTGGTTGCTTTAGCTTTGTCAGGGAAAGTTGAAATAGGTGAAACCCTTGTGGAGTTAGGCCGCAAAAACGATATGAAACCATTTGAATGTGTCAACTATATTTCTGAACCAGTGGTAACCTTGGCGATAGAACCGAAAAATCCACAAGATATGGAGACGCTTCAAAGTGAACTGGTGCAACTTGCCACAGAAGACCCCAGCCTTAAAGCCTCAGTAGACAAAGACACCGGGGAATATTTACTCAGCGGCATGGGCGAGTTACATCTTGAGATTGCCGTCAACAAATTGAAAGAAAAACGGGGTATTGAGATTACAGTTTCTGCGCCACGAGTTGTCTATAGAGAGTGCGTTCAAAAACAGGGATTAGTGGTGTTATCAATGAGTCCCAATAAACAAAGTAATGTTCAGGTACAGGTTGAACCAAAACTCGAAGAAAACATCGTTTATCAGGGCATAAAATTAGCCTTTGATGAATATCAGAACATATTACTTGATGTGGAGAACAAAACACAACAGTTGCCAAAAGAGTCAATAGAAGCAATCAAGAGGGGGTTCGCATACGCTTGCACTGCAGGGCCTCTTTGTGGTGAACCCATACATCAGCTCAAAGTATCGCTCATCACCTTTGAGCAAAACCCAAACATAGACAATACAGAAATAGAACATGCTGTGAGCAAAGCAATATTTGGAAGCTTTTTAACTGCAAACCCCATCCTTCAGGAACCGGTTTACAAGATCATACTCTTTGTTGCATCCAATTTGGTAGGTGAATCCATTCGCCTCATAAATCGTCGCCGCGGCAAAGTTAACCATTTTGAGCAGAAAGGATTGTTCACTCAAATCGAGGGCTATATTCCTGTGGTGGAAACATTTGTCTTTGCCAAAGAATTGCGGTCAGCTACTTCGGGTAAAGCGGTTTGGCAGTCTATATTTGATCATTGGGAAAAATTACCACCCAAACTTGCCCAAGATATCATCTGTGAAATACGAAAAAGAAAAGGGTTTTTAGTTGAGATTCCTAAACCAGAAAGATTTGTGGAGACATAACTATGCATCTGAGTGTTGCGTTTGATTTGGATTTCACTCTTTGTTGCGGACAGGTGTTTTGCTGGCAAAAAATCAATGGTGCATGGTATGGCGTTGTGGGTGAAACGATTTTAAAAATTCGTCAGTCCGGTTGCGAACTTGAATTTGAAGGTGCAGATGAAGAGTTTGTACGAGACTATTTTGGGTTAAACGATGATTTAGAGCAGATCCGCCAATGTATTGCCAAAGATGACTATATCAAAAAAGCTCTAAAGCACTTTGAGGGGTTACGGCTTATTCGGCAAGATCCATGGCCATGTCTTATCGGTTTTATCTGCGCGACCTACAAAAATATAGCGGCCATTGAGCAGATGCTCAAAAAACTCTCAGAGAAATATGGTAAAAAATATGTGTTTGAGGGTAAAGAGTTTTATTTATTTCCCACTGTGGAGAATTTGGCGTCTGCCAGTGAAAGTGGCTTGCGAGAATGTGGTTTGGGTTACCGTGCGAAATATGTGCAGTCAACAGCAATACGAATCCGAGATGAACAAATTGATCTTACTGCATTGAGGGGTATGCCCTATTTGGAAGCAAAAAAACGATTGCTAGAATTCCAGGGGGTCGGTTTAAAAGTCGCTGATTGTGTGTTGCTTTTTTCTCTTGATAAACTTGAGGCTTTCCCAGTGGATGTTTGGGTTAAGCGGGTTATTTTAAATCACTATACTAAACAGCTGCCTGATGAGTTGGTAGAGAGAATGCAGAGTCATGGCTCGCTGACTAAGGGAGAGTATTTAAGAATCGTGGAATTTGCTATGGGTTATTTTGGTAGGTATGCGGGTTATGCGCAAGAATATCTCTATCATTATGAACGAACGCAACGTTAAAATTGTTTAGGTGGACAAATATTTGACTGGTGTACGCTATGAGTGAGGGCAAACTATATCGGTTAATCAAGCAGAAAAGGGCATTTTTGAGACAGGCAACAAAGGATTATGCAACTGGAGGCAACGATATGCTCGATGATATGGAAACGACCCTACAGGAAGCAAATGCTGAGCTTGCCCACAATTTGGAACTTGCTAGTTGTCTTAGAGAAGAAAGTGATGAAGCGTATCAACGTGAATGTCTCTCCATGTTTAGCACATGGTATGAGAAATGGTTTGGCACCCCTTGATTTGTAAATCGGGTTTATTTATTCAGTTGTTTTCTTAGTTCTAAAGTGGTGGGCCAAAAGTAGGTGGTGTCAGCAGGTCCAGTCCAGGTAATATGTTACCAAGTTGGAAATAAGATAAGAAATTGTTACAAAAATGTAAGAGACGCAGGCATTGTGGTTGGTAAGACGGGGGTTTGTTAATTTGTTACTTTTTTGGTATAGTTGTTGAGTTGTATTTGTAATGTTTGTTTATTTTTGTTATTTAGAGATTGTTTATAGACATAGATGATTCAAATAATACTTCACACTGCAGATTTATAGAGAACATTGTTTCAGCCATAATTGACACCTTGCAATTGTTTGTTTTGCCTGCCCGTTAAACAAGAACATTTTTCGTGTGTGTTTGACGTAGTTGTATACAGAGTTTTATTGCCCGGTTTTGTGAACTACGTTGTTTGAGTTTAATTTGTGGGATGTAATAAGCGATAGTTTGGGAGACTGGCTAAAAACTAGAATGTTCGTGTTTTTGGCGGAAATGGACAGAGAAAAACAGAACTTTGCTTGCTTTTCTGGGAGTTTTGTTAGTTTTTGGACAGTCTGGTGGGGGTGAGAATTTTTTGATAGAGGAGTAGTTGTTTTTATTTTTTGTTGTTTGGTTACTGGGTGGAGGGGCGGAAAATGTTTAAATGCTGTTTGGATAGCAATATGTGTGTAGTGTGGTTTGGGCCCGTAGCTCAGCTAGGTAGAGCGCCAGACTCATAATCTGTTGGTCATTGGTTCAAATCCGATCGGGCCCACTACTGCTGTTTTATAAAAGGTATTGGAAAGGGATGGGAAGGTTGTAGAAATGGCAAAGTTGCTATATCAAGGACATGGGAGTCTTCGCATAATTGCACGGGATGGGCGTGTGATATATCTTGATCCGTATGCCGGTGGCGGGTATGATAGACCAGCAGATATTGTTTTGGTTACACATGGACATAGTGATCATAATAAAGTAGAGTTGCTTACTCAGAACAAGGGTTGTGAAATTATCACGTATAGAGAGGCTTTGGCGGGTGGGCGACATAACCGTTTTTTGTTTGATGGAATTGAAATTGAAGCAACTGAGGCACGGAATCTTACGCACAACATTAAGGCTTGTGTTGGGTTTATTATTGCACTTGATGGAGTGCGAGTTTATTGTTCAGGGGATACTTCAAAGACTAAGCAGATGCAAGAGTTGGCTAATCGAGAGATTGATTATGCATTGTTTTGCGGTGATGGGATATTTAATATGGGGCTCAAAGAGGCGGCGCAATGTGCAAGAATGGTCAAAGCAAAACATAACATAGTGATTCATGTGTCACTAAGAGCATTGTTTGATTTGAGTAAAGCACAAAAATGGGATGCACCAGACAAGTTGATCATTCAGCCCGGAGAAGAAATAGAATTAACATGATTACAAAATAGCAAAGGGTAGTTTAGGATAGAGTTTAAAATAGGTAGACAGAATTGGGACATTAACTAGCCATTACTCAAGTTATCTGTGGCGAAAATAGCAAGAACCCGATGAGAAGCTATAGTACGATAGAGGGGTTAATTTTAGGGAACTTTTATCTAATAGACACCTAAGTGTATCTACGCTCATATCGCAGAGAGGATAAACTTGGATGGCAAATACTGGAACCAAAAAATTGAAACCATGCCCAGACAGGACATAAAAAACTATCAACTGCAAAAATTAAAAGAGCAAATCAACTATTGTTATGAGAAAAGCCGTTTTTATCGCAAAAAATTTGATGATGCAAACCTAAAGCCCCAAGACATTCAAACCTTGGATGATATGCAGAAAATCCCCTTCACCACTAAAGGTGACCTAAAGGATAACTATCCTTTTGGCATGGTTGTTGTTTCACCAGATGAAATCATTGAGGTTCATGCGTCAAGTGGAACCACTGGTAACCCCATTATTGGAGCCTACACACAAAACGATATGGATGTTTGGCAAGAGCTTATGGCACGTAGCATCTACACCACAGGCGGCAGAGCACAAGATATTATTAACATTGCCTATGGATATGGTTTATTCACTGGTGGATTTGGTTTCCATTATGGGGCACAAAAAATTGGGGCAAAAATTGTACCTGCAAGTTGTGGCATGACTCAGCGTCAAATTAAACTTATAAAAGACTTAGAAGTGACCATGTTAGCATGTACTCCTAGTTTTGCAGTTTATCTTTCTGAAACTATGGCGCATGAAGGTATCGATCCTAAAAAAGACCTTAAACTTAAAAGAGGGCTGTTTGGTGCAGAGCCTTGGTCGAGCAAAATTCAAGAGCGTATTGAATGTGAAATGGGTATAGAAGCTTTTGATATCTATGGGTTAACAGAACTTTGCGGTCCAGGTGTTTCTATTGAATGTGAAGAACATGCAGGTCTACACATTTGGGAAGACCACTTCATTGTGGAAACCATCGACCCCTATACAGGCGAGGTTCTGCCTGAAGGTAGAGAAGGGGAACTGGTCTTTACTACTTTAACTAAAACGGGCATGCCCATGCTACGCTACCGAACTCGAGACATCTCTAAAATAGATATCAGCGCCTGCAGATGTGGACGTACACATGCCAGAATGGCACGTGTTAGCGGCCGCTCAGATGACATGCTTATCATACGGGGGGTCAATATTTTTCCTTCACAAATAGAGCAGGCAGTTATGAGTTTCTCCGAATTAGCTACTCAGTATCTAATAGTTGTAGACAGACCAGGGGCACTTGATACTTTTGCTGTTAAAGTGGAACTATCAGAAAAAGCCGTCAAAAGTAATCAATTCAATAGAAACACCTTAAAGAGCGATATCCAAAAAAGAATTCATATCATAACAGGCATATCCGCGGATGTAGAAATAGTCAGCCCCGGTGAACTACCGCGAGCTGATGGTAAAGCTAAGCGGGTATTGGATATGCGTAAAGGAAAAATGTAAGGTTTAGAAATGACTTCAAAAATTTTTGCAGGCAAGCCGGGCAGTTACGCTCTACTCAACGGCGACGAAGCAGTTGCACGTGGAGTAGCCCAGGCAGGTATCAAAGTTGCGGCAGCCTATCCAGGTACACCTTCCACAGAGATTTTAGAGACCTTGGCTAAAGGGGCAAAAGATCTGGGTATTTACGCAGAATGGAGCATTAATGAAATTGTCGCTGTTGAAGTTGCCGCTGGGGCTTCAATAACAGGAGTACGTACACTTACAGCAATGAAGCATGTGGGTTCAAATGTGGCTGCAGATGCCATCATGACATTGGCATACACAGGCATCGAGGGCGGATTAGTTATTGTTGTCTGTGACGATCCAGCCCTACATAGTAGTCAAAACGAACAAGACACCCGTTACTTTGCCATTCATGCAAAACTACCGCTACTTGATGCAGGTAATCCCCAAGAAGCGCTCAATATGGCAAACGAAGCCTATGAACTCAGCGAGAAACTCCGATTACCCATTATTTTGCGAATGACCACACGCGTCGCACACAGTAAAGCAAGAGTAAAATTAGGGGAATACCAAAAACTTGAACGCAGAGCCGAATTTGATAAAGACAATGTAAAATGGGTTATGATACCTGCCAACGCCAGCCGTCAACACCGGGTTTTAGAAAACAAACTATTGGAAGCAAAAAAAGAAGCGGAAAACTCACAGTTTAATAAAATTGAAGATAACAATGCAGACATAGGCATCATCGGAAGCGGCGTTGGTTACTACTATGCGCGATCTGTTTTGGATGCAACAAAATTTTCATGGCTAAAACTTGGGTTCATCTATCCGTTTCCCTCAGAATTGATTAAAACTTTTGCCGCCAAAGTCAAAAAACTCATAGTTATCGAGGAACTACGGCCCTACATAGAAGAAAACATGGCACGCCTCAAAATTGACTTCATCGGCAAAACTGAACTAGAATTAGAAGAAATAGGTGAATACACCCCCGACAAAATCCGTACCGCCTTTGCCAAACTATATCTAACCACAAAACCAAAAATCCCCCAACAACTCAATTTGCCGCCCCGTCCACCTGTTTTGTGCCCCGGATGCACTCATCGTGCCTTCTACTACGCCCTAAACATGATTCACCAATCAATCCACTGCGAAAACGACAAATGCACGGGTTGCAGTGTCTGTGAGTACGCCTGTTCCTTTGAAAAAGAAGGTATTTTTAATCCGCTCAAATCCCGCATACGCACCACCCGAATTAACACAACTAATTTGGCATCGGCTTGCAGGGCATGTACCGATGCACCCTGTGTTAAAGCATGCCCCAAAGAAGCACTTACGCAATCTAAACAAACAGGACTGATCAAAGTTGATGAAACAAAATGTGTTGGATGTGGCTGGTGCATCGAATCCTGTCAATATGGAGCCCTCAACCTACATCCTATAACCCACAAACCGCTCATCTGCGATACCTGCAATGGTAGCCCCAAATGTGTCTCACTTTGTCCAGAACGAGCTCTGAGTTTGAGGGGAAAATCGGAGGATAAAATCGTGACAGGTGACATTGGATGCTATACACTAGGGGTTCTCCCCCCCATTAGAGCAATTCAAACATGTCTCTGCATGGGCGCAGGCATCTCACAGGCAGCAGGGATGATTCATGCGGGAGTAAAAGACAAAACTTTTGCAGTTATTGGCGACTCAACTTTTTTCCACGGCGGTATGCCAGGACTCCTAAACATCGCCTACAACAAAGCAAACGTCTGTGTTATCATCATGGATAATAGCACAGTTGCTATGACAGGACATCAACCAACGCCCGGGTCAGGCAAAACCGTTATGGGTCAAAACACCAAACGTATCAACATTGAAGAAATAACCCGAGCCGTTGGCATCGAAAAAGTTGTCAGCGTCGACCCTTATGATTTAAAAACAACCATACAAGCGCTAAGGGAAACCATCAGTTATGAGGGTCCATCAGTGATTATCGCCAAAAGACCCTGCCCTCTTCTAAACCAACGCGGCCTACCTCGAGAAATCAAAAAGGGATGTGGCGGCTGTAGAGTCTGCACTGAAGCATTTGGTTGCCCAGCCATAAGCCAACCCGGCACTAAAGCCGAAATCGATACAGCACTCTGTAGCGGTTGTGGAGTATGTGAAAAAGTTTGCCCCTTTGGTGCTATAGGGAGAAAAGAATGATGAAAAAAAAATTAGATATTGTTTTTAGTGGTGTTGGCGGACAGGGAGTTGTGGTGTTGAGTGATATTTTCTGCGAAGCCGCTATGTTAGAAGACTACGATGTTACAAAAGCAGAAATCCATGGTATGGCACAACGGGGCGGCTCGATTGTGGCCTATGCACGTATCGGAACCAAAGTTGAATCGCCGCTCATCGAAACTAGAGAAGCTGATGCAATTGTGGGTTTTGAGGTTCTAGAGACCGCACGGACTTTACCGATGCTTAAAGATAATGGCACGGTTATTGTGAATCTGAAATTTATTTCCCCTAGTTGTCAGTCTGGAGGGGTTGAGCGTAAAAGTATGGAGGAACTAATGGAGCTTTTAAAGGCAAAGGCGTTGGTTTATGAAGTTGACGGTACCGGTATTGCACAAACATTGGGCAATACTTTGGTTGTTAATACGGTTTTGCTTGGTGCACTTTCGGCACTTCCTGAGATTCCTCTTAGAGCAGAGTCATTTCAGCAGGCAATTGCTGATAGGCTTAATGGAAAACATATTGATTTAAATCTCAAGGCTTTTCAGCTTGGCCGAGAGTGTATACAAAAATAGAGATAATTCAAATAAAATAACATGCCATGGTAGTATTTGAATAGTTTGGGAGGGTTCTACAAGTTCAGGGGAATGAAACATGGGTGTTTGTTCTACACAAAGTTAGTAGACATAAGATTTGTATTAGAGTAATTTTGGCAGTGTTCCAATTTAGAATAGTTAATTTGGCACAGAATCAAATTCGTACTGACTCATACCTGCCTGGCAAGTTTTCCAAGGTTTGAAGAGAAAAGTTACCCTTAAACCAGAGGTAACACATAAACCACCTATCGGTAAAAAACTATTCTATATTGGCACACTGCCGTAATTTTGAGGTTAAGGTTGTTTTTGGGATTTTTTCCAGTTTGTGGGGTCCAGCAGGTTTTGTATTGGTGAATTTTCGTCAGTGCCTTGTTCGGTCTGAATGGTTTGTTTGTAATTTTGTTCTGCGAGTTTGGCTTTGCCTTCTTTGCTACTGAGTTCTATGCTGTTGCCCAGTTTGTAGATAGTTCTGCCAAGGCGGCGTTCGCCTACAGTTTTTGTGCATCTTCCCATACGTTGGTTTCTGCATTAAAGGTTAAAAACCCTTCCAATCATATAGTATTGAGAATCGTGTTGAGCAGCGTTTTCCAGATTCTTTGGGTTGCAATCAAAAGGGTTTTGTTGTTGAGGTTACGTTATAAATTTCTCCTCATAATGGCTGTGGCTTTGTTTGTATTTATGTTTTCAAAGGGGTCTTCTCCGGGTCAGAATCATTTTGTTTATCTTGCTGATGCGTTTCTTCATGGTAGGTTGGGGCTCTCTGGCGGTGGAACGGTTCTTGCTGAGGTGGTTCCTTTTGAGGGCCATTATTATGTTGTTTATCCGCCGATGCCAGCGGTGTTGCTTTTACCGTTTGTTGCGGTTTGGGGTACTTCATTTGATCAGGCACTTCTCTCAGTTGTTCTTGCGAGTTTTTGTGTTGCGGTAACTTGGTTGATGCTTAGAAAAGCGGGTTCAAATCAAGCAAAAGCATTGTGGTTGGCGGTATTGTTTGGTTTTGGTACTTGTTTTTGGTTCATTGCATCAGTGGGGTCTTCTTGGTATATTGAACATGTGGTGGCTGTGTTGTTTCTTACCTTAGCAATAGTTTGCTCATTATATAAGCGAAGTAATTTTGTTGTGGGTTTGCTTTTGGGTTGTGCGGTGATTGCACGGTTGCCTGTGGTGTTGGCGTTTCCTTTTTTTCTTTGGATGATATATGATCAAAAAGATATGTGGATGCCGCGGTTTAAGCAGGTGCTGCTTTTTTTTGCGGGTTTATCCATACCGGTGGGGTTAAATGCGCTCTATGATTTTGCACGTTATGGGGTTTTTACTAACATTGGTTATTATCTTATACCGGGCATACAAGAAGATCCGTTTTTTCAGCAGGGTATTTTTAACGTAGGTTATATTCCGCGTCATGTTTATGCGGTTTTTTTTCAAGGGCCAAATTTGTTGTCTGAATTTCCATGGTTTGAGCCTAATTGGATGGGGTTGGGGCTGTTTTTTACTACTCCAGCGTTTATTTTCATATTTATAGGTGCGTTTAGGGGTGGATGGAAGAGTATAAATAAAAAAGCGGTCTTGGCCATTTTGTGTATTTTGCCGCCTATAATTATGCATGGTACTGTAGGTTTCACTCAGTTTGGTTACCGGTTTAGTCTTGATTTTGTTCCGTTTCTTATGTTGCTCACAGCATCGGGGATGCGTAGAGATTTGGGACGTGCCGAGAAGGCTTTGATAATTTTGAGTGTTTTGGTTAATTTGTGGGGGGTAGTGTCGATAATTAAGTTCAATTTTGTTAGCTTTTGAGTAGACGTAAGGTTAATTTTGTGAAGTGGGTGTGGTTTGTTCTTGTGGGTTGTTTATTGTTGGGGGGTTAAACTTGATGTTTGATTGAATTGTTTTCGAGGAAGTGACTGGGGAATCTGGTGTGAATTTTGGGGTGATTTTATTGTTTGTTGGATGTTAGTTGTTGGAGTGCGCGGGTTGTTTTTGGGTTATAGTGTGGTTTGTGGTGTTATTGGTTTGTAGTTGTTATTGGTTTGTAGTTTTTGTGCTCAATTGGGCTTGACAATTGGGCCTTTTTGGGTAATGTTGGTTATGGAATAAGTTATTTTTGGGCGCTATTTGATTGTTAAGTGAAGGGGCGATTTTGTGTTAAAACATGGGTTGATTGGATAGATTCGATTGGGTTAGTGTTTGGTGGAAATAATTTTGTTTTTTGTCAACGTGGTGGTAGATTATAAATTGTGATTAGTATATATTAGTTGTATGGAATAGATCATATTTGGTAGTTTATTTTAGGGGTAGAATTAGTTTGTTTTCTCAGATATTTAAAAATATCAGATATCCAGGGAAGGGTAAAGTTTATTTCAACTTTAAAATAATTCAGCTGGATTTTTTCTAAACGGTCAACTATAGCGATAGATAAGTTTAGAGTAGTGTTGAGGTGTCGTCTATAGTAGAAATGTTTGATATTGTTTGGTTGTGGGTAAAATTCTTTGTTAGGTGGATGTTTGATGGAGGGTTAGTTTGGTTGTTTATTCTACGCTTTTTAGTGATTCGATCATGTCAATTTTTTTGAGTTTGAAATAAGTTATGCCTTGCATGAGGGTAGAAAATATCATGGTGATTGTACCTGCTATGGTGTAGCTGGTCCATTCAATATTTCGGGGTAAGGATAGAGCATTAACTTCTATGATATCTATCACAGTGTGGTGTAGGATAATTCCCAATATTACGCCTATGCCTATGCTAATTATTGTTAAGATTATGGCTTCTCGGTAAATGTAGGCGTTTGTTTCGTTGTCGCGAAAACCAAGCACTTTAAGGGTGGCGATTTCGCGGGTTCGTTCGCTTATGTTTATGGCGGTTAGATTATATAAGACAACAACAGCAAGAATTGAAGCGACGATTACTATGAGGACAATTACGCCGTTTAGACTCTCAGTATTGTTGTGGGCTTTTTCGATGGTGTCATTTGTAAAAATTACATTGATTGCAAATCCGCTGTCGATTAAGGTTTCTGCCAGGTTTATTTTATCGGTGTTATGGTTTGAAACAATAGTGTTAAAAAGTGCGGAGTTATTAAATATTTTCTCGTAGGTAAAAGCGTTAATATAGATATAATTTGATGCATAATTTTCAACAATATCAGAAATGGATAACGTGTAGAGGTTATTATCCGCGTCTTTAATTGTGAGGTTGCCGCCCTTTTGGAGGTTATATACAACCGCTATGCGTTGAGTAATTATGACAGCCCCATCACTTAAAACAACAGCCCCCCGGTCTATTGTACTCTTAAGATTAAAGTATTGTTCAAATAAGTCATTGTTTTGGGGTGTGATTAGAAAAGCGTCAAGTAATTTATTATTATTTTCACATTTATATGCGCTTTGTCTGATTAACAACGGGTCTATAATCTGTTGGTTATCAAGTAAGGTTTGCAGTTCCCCGCTTATTGTTTGAGTTTCGTCTTTTAGTATGATCATATTGTCGTATTGTAAAATGTCACCATACTGTTTTTGCGCTACCCCGCTCATGCCATCATATAGTCCAAAAGCGATAAGTAATAAAGAGGCACACCCCGCTACACCTACGATCGTCATAAATGCACGTTTTTTATGGCGAAACATATTACGAAGGGTTACTTTCCAGGTAAACGAGAGGCGTTTCCAGATAAAGGTGATTTTTTCAAAAAAGATTTGTTGCCCGTGTTTAGGGGGAAGGGGGCGCATCAGAGAAGCGGGTTTTTGTTTTAACTCTTTGTTGCATGTGACTACTGTGACAAGAGTCATAAGTGTGAAAGTGACTATTGCGATAAGTCCAAAAGTTAACAGGTTATATTTCAATATAAGGGGCGGGAGTATAAAGGTAAAATTGGCATATATGAGGGGAGGAAAAATTCTACAACCGATAAAAAACCCCAGTAATGCACCAATTCCCGAAGCAGATAAAACATATAGCAGATAAGTGAGGACAATGTTTTGGTCTTTGTATCCAAGGGAGGTCAGGGTGCCTAATTCATTGCGTTCTTCGGTTATCATACGGGCCATTGAATTTGAGGTCATAAGCATGGCAATTAAGATAAAAAAAAATGGAAAAATAGTGGCGACGATGGCAACAATTTGAATGCTGTTGCCTAATTCGTCGTATCCAATGGCCGCGTTTCGGTCAGAAATATACCATTGTGAATGTTTTATGTTTGAAAGTTCAGCTTTTGCGTCGTTAATTTCACTTACCGCATCAGCGATTTTAACGTTAAATTTTTTCAGATTTTCAGAATATTCCAAATATCCATCATTTATTTTTTTTTCATTATTGGCAATTTCAGTGTTAAATTTAGCAATATTAGCATAATAATCGTCGTAACTGTTATTTATTGTTCTTTCATTAGCAATAATTTCATTTTTCGCACCGTCTATCTCAGCCATAGCTTTTTCAATTTCAACATTAAAAACGGCAATACCATCGTTTAATTGCTTTTCCTTCTCAGCTAAATCATCAATAGGACCTTTAACCTGTTTTAAACCATTAAGCATACCCAAATACTTCATAAGCACCTCAGATAGCGCAGTATACTCGGGACTAGCAACAGGCAACAAATCAAGCTCTGCTTGCAACTTTATGATAACCAATTCCAGTTCACAAATTTTTACATCCACTTCAGCTGCCGTTATTCCTGTTTCCATCAAGGCAACATTTATTTTTTCCCAAGCATCAGCAATTAATTGTTTTGACAAATTAAACTCAGCATTTTGGACCCGTATAGTATCGTTTAAACGCATTTCATTTTCAGCAAGTTCAATTTTTGCAGCTCGTATTTTTTGAGCATTTTCATCAAGTGTTGCTTTAGCTTTTTCAAACTCTTTTAACCCAACTGTTTTGCCGTCATTTAATTCACGCATGCCATCATCAAGTTTCTTTTTAGCATCAGAAAATTCTTTTTCCGCTTTTGCCTTTTCAATATTTAATTCAACTTCGTTTTCTTCAATACTTGCCATTGCTTCAACATATATTTCATCAAATCGGGCATTTTCTCTGTCAGGCTTGATTTTTACAAGAGCATCATTTAACTTTGCAACGTATGCAACATATTCGTCTGAATATGCAACCGCATCATACGTTTCGATAATGAGATATATTTCGGTATATACATCTAAAATAAAATTGTTTTTATTTATAAAAATAAAAGATGAAAGCTCACCGTTTCCAATATTTGTACTACCATAATCATCGTGCAAATATAAAACAGAATCCACTAACCCAACAACAGTAAATAACGTATTTTTAATTTTATCATCAACCGCCCCGGCTATTTCGATTATATCACCAACACTATAATGACGGCTATCCGCAACACATTGCGCATCTAACCAAGGCAGTTGCCCCTCCGTTAACTTAACGAGGTTAACATTATCTTCAATAGCGTGAATACGAATAACCTTACCTCGACTCTGAACATCCAAAGAATAACTGGGAATAACGTCTAATACCCCTTCTAATTGTTTTAGCGCAACTACGTCCGCATCAGTTAATCCCAGAGAACCAACAATTTTAAAATCCATGAGCACTTGTTCTTTATAATAACTATCAGCAACATTAACGATATCAGGCGCAGTTATTTGAAGCCCGGCAAAAAATCCAACACCCACCAAAACAATGATTAAAAGTGAAACATACCGCCCTAAAGATTTTTTAATTTTCAAAAGTGAATTCTTATAAAGTAAAAAATTCACCACACAATCTCCTCAGCTTTTTTAGGACACTCATTTATAATCACACTTTTCACTGTACCATTTTTTACCTTTATCACTTTATCCGCAATTTCAGAAATCACAGTATTATGCGTGATTAAAACAGTAGTCATACCCATTTCTTTACAGGTTTTTTGTAACAAAGCAATAATACGCTGCCCCGTATCGCTGTCAAGCGCACCAGTCGGTTCATCACATAAAAGTATTTTCGGATTTTTTGCAATAGCCCGCGCAATAGCAACACGCTGTTGTTCTCCACCCGATAATTGGGAGGGAAAATTTGCAATTCTTTCCGATAATCCAACCTGTTCTAAAATAACCTTTGGCTTAAAAGAATTGGGACAAATCTGACAAGCAAGCTCAACATTTTCAAGAGCAGTAAGATTACCCACAAGATTATAAAACTGAAAAACAAACCCGATGTCCCTGCGCCTGTATTCCACAAGTTGTTTTTTACTATATTCATGGATTTTATTGCCGTCTACAAAAATATGCCCTCCACTTGGACTATCCATACCGCCGAGTAAGTTTAATATCGTTGTCTTCCCAGCCCCACTGGGCCCAAGAATAACAGCCAATTCACCCTGTTCAATGACAAAAGAACAATTCTCAACCGCCACAATTTTTACACCACCAACGTGATATTCTTTATTAATATTTTTAAATTCAATCAACGGCATAAATTTCATCCCCCCCTTGCTACATCATTTAAACTGTTTAACTCCAATATTTCATCCATACGTCTGTTGATCTCTGTAACAATATTGTAGAGAACAAACCTCACGTTTCTAAGCGGCAGATAGAGTCATCAGGGTTCCATAAATCCTTGTACCCTTCTTTTTGCACAAAGTCCCAAAGATCCTAACACCATCTCAAACACATAAAAAATAGAACCGCAAGTACACCGGCACAGGCCCTTTTTCAATTAACTGTAAACAGAACGTAAAATAAGTAATACATAATTTTTTGTTCTAAAAACGACAGCACATGTGTAAAACTTTTAGAACGTGATAGAAACAGCGAGCACGTTAGCACAAATAAAGCAACAAAACACAAAACGAAATTTACCAAGGCCATCAACATGGTAAAAACCATAATGGAACAACATAAAACGAAAAGCATAAACAAAACATTTCTTAAACCGTAAAGGAAGAATTAACGTCAGATAATAGGAGAAAGTAAATCCATGAAAAAATTATCCTTAAATGATGTTGCAGAAGAATTTGAAATGATAACTCCTGAAACCCACATGTTTTACAATAAAGAAACGGGTGAATTCGAGCAATATAACGAATTTTTTCTAGAGGACATAGATATTGAAAAATATGAAGAAAACGTTTGGATAGCTTCTCCAACAGCACAAGACATTAATGAATACGAAATCATGATGGACTTTGCTAAACAAATCTCTGATGCACAACTACAGCACCGGTTAGTAGTTGCATTGAGTGGCAAGGGAGCATTTAGACGGTTTAAAGATGTTTGCCTCAATACGGGATTAATCGAAGCGTGGTACAAATTTAAGCATAAAGAGTACATAGCGATTGCAAAAGAATGGTGTAACAATGCAGGGTTAGCTTATGAAATAGTAACTGTTCAGTCCAATGGAGAAACAGAAAACAAAAAAATCACCCGACCACAAACAATACCCACAAACACACCACAAACACAAACCCCTACACAAAAGCCACCCCAAAAACAAACCACACCCAACCAAACCCCACAACCCCACCAACAAAACGAAAACCACCCGACACCTTCTGCACCACCTCCACCTTACCAATATCACACTCCGCCAAATGGTTATCAAACAACACCAAAAAATCCAAAACAAACCACAAACCCCCACCCGATACAACACAAACCTATCCAACAAACACCAAGACACTGAGCGCTTACGCGACCCTAACTCGCGGATTCTCACCCTCCCCCACAACAACAATACCCAAATACCCCACCCAACCCCCACCATAAAA
>JAISPR010000153.1 GCA_031274765.1 Nitrososphaerota archaeon
GCCTTTCCCAATATGAATGCGACGAAATCTGGACCTTTATTAAAAAAAAGAAAAGAAACTTGACAAATCAGGCAAAGATAAACCTGAATACGGTGACGCATACATCTATACCGCCGTAAAACGCCGCTCCTATTTGTTTTCTGCTTTTTCAGTGGGCAAATGGACCCAACAAACCTGCTTAAGTATGATTAAAAAATTTGCCAAAGCTCTCAATTTGCCTTCTTTGCAGTGCCCTTTAGAATTATTTACGGATGGAAATGATGATTATACATATGTTTTGCCGCAATGTTTTGCCATAAATATGATTGATTATGGACAGTTGATTAAACTTAAGCAGAATGGGAGAATGGTGGGGAAGGAGAAGAGAATTATCTATGGAACACCGGCGTTAAAAGATATTGAGACGACAGATGTGGAGAATTTTAATAGTATTTTGCGTGAGCGGTTGGGTCGGTTGGTTAGGAAGAGTAAGTGTTTTTCTAAGGTGAAGCGGCGTTTGGTTTGTGCGGTTGAGTTGTTTCAGTTTTATTGGAATTTTATTAATGATTTTAAGGGTGGTTTTTCTCCGGGTCGGCTTGAGGGGTTGGTTGATCATTTGTGGTCTTGGCATGAGTTCTTTTATTGTAGGGTGTTATCAAATCTAAATTAGGACACTGCCTATGCTTCTTTTAGCCACATTTTTCGCCTCTAGAGGTATCAAGGGGCAATTACCTGACATATAAAACCTACATAATTGTAGTTATTTAAACCCGAAAACGTTTTTTCATACTGATTTGATGTTTGCAGTAATTGAATTTTATAAAGTATTAACATACAACTATTAATATTGATATTAATGATGCTGTTTAACAAGTCAACCTAGTTTAGTCTCTTAAAAATTCAGACAGGGTTTATTTATGGTGAACTGGTTTGACTGAGTATGTTCAAGTTGATAAAGAGATTTTAAAAGAGTTTTTAAAAGAAATAGGGGAATTGAAGAGACTTGTTAATGAACGATCTGTGGTTGGCCTTGAGATGCCATCAGAGACGAAATAGCCTCTTCAAGCTTGTTTAGTCTGGTCTGTAATTCGACATTATTTTTTTCAAGCACTTTTTCTTTATGTGTCTCTGCATTTTCCAAGTTTAATGCGGTTTCTTTGTCTATGATCAGGTTGCAGGTGGCGCATCTTATTTTGCCTATGGGGTTTTTGTTACCGCATCGGGGGCAGTCGATTAGTTTTGCTATGCCCGCGTTTTTTGTTGTGGTTTTTAGTCCGTGGAGTTCTAGTATGGCGTCTTCTAGGTCTCGTGCGGAGAAGTGTACATATCGGCTGGTCATTTTGCTGCCGTGGGTCCAGCCTGCGAATTGTTCGAGGCGGGATTCGGTGAAGACTTTGGCCATGGATGTTAGGCTGGTGTGGCGGTAGAGGTAGGGCCAGATGTCTTTTTTTATGTCTGCTTTTTGGGCTACTCTTTTGATTATCGCACGGAAGTGCCGGTAGCTTAAACGGTTTCCTAGGTGGTTGTTGTCTAGGGCGCACCATAGTGGTGCGTCTGGTTCGTTTTTGTTTGGGTGGTCTTCTATCCAGTCTAGGAGGGTTTTACAGGACATGACTAGAGGTATGCGTTTTATGCCTGTTTTTCCGTTTGCGGCTATGAGGCAGTATTCTTCTTTGAATATCACGCTGCTGATGGTCATGGTTAAGAGTTCGCCGGGTCGCAGGGCCGCTTCAAATAGTACATAGATCATTGCTCTATCTCGCTTGTTGGTGGTGGCTTTTATGATTTCGATGAATTCTTCGGGTGTGAGTAGGCTTTCGGGTGTTACTCGTGAGTCTTTTTCTTTTACGGCTAGGCTGATCCAGTTTATTTCTGGGGGTAGGGGGGTGCCTTTGGCGCAGCTTCCTGTTTTGGCGTATTGTATGAGTTTGCGCAGGACTAGTTTTTTGTCGCGTTTGGTCCAGGCTTTTTGTTTGTTGGTGTTTATGGCGGCGATGGCTGTTTCTACGTCTTGTTTGGTCATTGTTTTGAGATCAACGTTTATCATGCGTAGTAGTACGGGCATGTGGGCGGAGTATTTGGTTACGCGGGCTATGGAGAGGCCTATGGCGCTTAGGTGGTCTATGAAACGTAGGGCAATTTCGCCGTTACGCATTGGTTTGATGTTGCGGCGGTGTCTTACAAGGCGTTGGTCGTAGTCATGGATTGGCTCATTGGTTTTCATGTTCTTAATAGTTTTTGGGAATTTTAAAACTTGAGGAAGAGCACCGGAAACAGAAGGATAGTGCTCTGGCCGGGATTCGAACCCGGGTCGCCGACTCGAGAGGCCGGCATACTTGACCGGACTATACTACCAGAGCGCAGAGTTTAGGGTACATACACATTTCTCCTCTATTAATTTACCGTCCCCTTGTCAAGTATCGAATGGGGATTATGTCGTTAAAATTGGGGCTAACAAAAAATAGAGTTAAAAATAATTAAAATTGGGGGGGATGAATTTGGGTTAGTCTTCGCCCATGCCGCCGGGTCCGCCTGCGGGTGCTTTGGGTGCTTTGGCTGTAATAACGTCATCAATGCGCAGTATGAGAGCGGCTGATTCGGAGGCTGATTTGATGGCTTGTTCTTTAACAAGAATTGGTTCGATGACACCGTTTTCTATACTGTCTTGGAGTTTGCCAGTGTAGACATTGAGACCTTTGAATTTACCTTCGTTTTTATCATGTGTGCTACGAAGTTCGACAAGTATATCGATGGGTTCTAAGCCTGCATTTTCAGCTAGAGTCCGGGGGATAACTTCGACTGCATCTGCAAATGCTTCGACTGCAAGTTGTTCGCGGCCGCCGACTTTGGTTGCGTATTTGCGGAGTTCTTTGGCGATTTCGATTTCGATTGCACCACCGCCTGGGACGATCTGATTGTCCTCTATTACGTCGGATACTACTGAGAGTGAATCAGTCATGGCACGTTCGGCTTCGTCAACTAATCGTTCAAGACCTGCGCGGATAAGGATTGCGACTGCATGAGGATCTTTGCATTTTTCGACAAATATTAGTTTGTCATCGCCGATTTTGCGTTCTTCAACTATGCCTGCAAAGCCAAGGTCGTCTACTGCGAGGTCATCTAGATCGCTCACTATTCTGCCACTGGTTGCTCGGGCGAGTTTTTCCATGTCGGATTCTTTTACTCGTCGTGCAGCGATGATACCTTCTTTTGCGAGGAAATGTTGGACCATGTCGTCGATGCCTTTTTGGCAGAAAATTACGGTTGCGCCTGAAGTTTTGAGTTTGGTGACCATGTCTTGTAGCATGGAGGTTTCTTGGTCAAGGAAGGCTTTCATTTGTGTTGGGTCTTTGATTCTAATTTCGGCTGAAATTTCGGTTTTTTCGATTTCTAGTGCTGAATCAAGGAGTGCGATTTTAGCGTTTTCTTTGCTTTTTGGCATGCCGGGGTTGACGATTTCTTTGTCTATGATTATTCCTTTGATAAGTTGAGTTTCAAGGAGACTTTTTCCGGTTTTTTTGATGAGTTGGATATTGTCTATGTCAGCAATTGTTTTGTCTCCGCGTTGTTCAGTGATTTGTTTTACTGCGTCAATTGAGATTTCTGCTAGGTGATCGCGTGCTGAGCCAAGTGATTTGCTGCTCATGGCTGTTAGTGCGACTTTGAGGAGGACTTTTTTGTCGTTAATGTCTAGGGGTTGTGCTGTTTTGTTGATGACTTCGATGGCTTTTTGGCTTGCTTTGCGGAAACCGCTTACAAGAGTTGTGGGGTGGATGTTTTGTTCGAGAAGTTCTTCGGCTTTTTTGAGGAGTTCGCTTGAGAGCACGACTGCACTGGTGGTTCCGTCGCCGACCATGTCATCTTGGGTTTTGGCGATTTCGACCATCATTTTTGCTGCGGGGTGTTCTACGTCGATTTCTTTTAGGATTGCAGCACCATCGTTTGTGATGGTGATGTCGCCGAGGCTGTCGATAAGCATTTTGTCCATGCCCCGGGGTCCCAGAGTGGTTTTAAGCACTTCGCCGATGACTCGGGCAGCCATAATATTATTTCGTTGGGCTTCTTTGCCTCTGCTTCGGGTGGTTCCTTCTTTGAGGATGAGGACGGGTTGTCCTGAGCCTGTTGTTGTTAAATACGCCATATTGTTATCCCTACTTTAGTAGAATAGTCTATTTCAGAAATATGCAGAAAGTAAACGAAAATATAAACGTTAAGGCTTCGCAGTGAGTCTTGCAGGTTTGATTAGGGTGTAGACTAAAATTTTTTGTTAAAATTGGGGTAAATTATTTGTTGGCCGCGAGCGGTGAGCGTGATTTTAGGGTGCATAGTTTTTTTCAAGTTATCATGAAAAGTTCTATTGCTATAACAGGAGGGTAGTGCAACAGCATTAACGGGTAATGTGGTGAGTGTATTGGAATGTGAGTGGTTTAGTCCATTGATAGTGCTCGGAATTTGGAGGTTATTTGGGTTATTTAGGTCTGTGTGGGAGACTGTCTGAAAACTAGAATTTTTTGTATTTTTGGTGTAAACGGACGGAGAAAAACAGTTCTTTTTTTGTTTTTCTGGGATTTTTGTTAGTTTTCGGACAGTCGGGGGGTTTGTGTGGTTATATTTGTGGTTAATGTTAGGGGTTGTTTTTGTGGGGGATTTCTGTGTGGTTAAGTGTTTTGATAGAGAATTTAATTATATGGGTATATATTTTCATATTTTTGTTTATCAGTAAACAAAACTGTGAGGTTGTATTAGTATTTGTGGAATTTGTCGGTAATGATGAAGTAAATAATATTTTGGAGTGGTTGGGGGAGTTGGGGGTGTTGAAAATGTTTGAACTCTAGTCGGAGATGGGTATGGAAATGATGGTGTATGGTTTAATTTTTGAACTCGGGTGTATGAACGTTTGTCATTTTTTGAGGTTATTTGTCGGGTATGTAAAAGTTGTAGGAGGTGGTTGTGTCTGGGCTGACTATAATTATTTGGTGTTATTAGTTCAGACTGCGATTATTCAACATAGCTGACAGCATACGCGTTTCATGATAAAAATATATGTGTATTAGGTGATTGTTTTTTGGTTAATAAATATATTTTTACAAATAAATCATTAATATAGATTGTAAAAAATTAATTTTAATAATTTATTTGAGTTATATTTAACCAGTAAAGCTTTAATTTAAAGTTAACCTATGAATATCGGCACGAATTAGGTGAAAGGGGAATGCTTGAAAGACTGATAGAGAATCCGACATTAGGCAAATTTATTCTCGAGCGATTAAAAACAAACGCATTTGATTCTTTTGAAATTCCACTATCAAAAGCAATTGAAAATCAAACAGGAGCCTTAACCCATAAATTTGAACATTTAGAAAAAACAACCATAGGCAAAAAACTGGGAATTCACAAAAAAACAGACCTCAAAGACCTGCCCTACACTGACTATGCTTTTTATGAACCCTTCTACGAAAACCCCACACAGGATGCTTTCATCTATCCACTTGAAGAATACGCAACACTCAAAACAAGCGGAACCACAGGCAGAAACAAAACAATCCTAGTTCCACGCAGAGCCATGCAAAAAGCACTCAGAGAAACAGCACTCCCAGTAGTTTTCGCTCTATTCCACGACGACAAAAAAATAACCCTACAATATGGAGATACATTCTATCTCAATATGGGACCAGCACCCTACATATCAGGCTCCATGTTCAACATGGGATCCAAAAATAAACGAGCACCATTCCTAAAGCTAGTCCCAAATATCAACATCACATACAAAGAAAAAGTAGATTACTTCATTTTAAACCACAGAAAAATCGATGCCGCCTGGATCATGGCCTCAACATTAATCACCCAAATAATGCCCAAATTAAAAGAACCTATAAATCTCAAAGGCATAATTGTAATGGATGACCTAATAGCCAAAACCCACAAAGACGACATAGCAAAATTCACAGGAACCTCGCCCAAAACATGTTTTTCATCAACTGAAACTATCTCACCCACAATACCCTCAGTTCAACACTCCATGGGTTTCATATTTGACCCACGACGGGGAATTTTTGAATTTACAACATGTGAAAATGAACAAATAGATAAAACAATTGGACTAGAACAAGTAGAAGTAGGAAAAGTATACCGCCTAATTTATACCGACCTGATAGGCGAAATAACAAGGTATGATACAGCCAATGCCTTTAAGTGCATAGCTAAGGGCGATAATATTATTAACACTGATTATCCAGTGTTTGAATACAACTCAAGACTTGACTCCACCATCTCAATAATGAATTTCACCAGAATGGGGGAGGCAGAATTATTTGAGGCATTTCATATTCTTGGTCTGAATTTTGTTGATTTCACCACAAAACTCAACATGGAACAAGGCCGGGAATATCTATACATCTATGCAGAGGTAATTGATCAAAATCAAAATCGGATAACAGAAGAAAATATTCACCGATATTTCTATGCAAAAAATCCGGATTATAAATTGCTTTCTGATTCGTTTACATATCGGCCGATTAGGCTAAGGTTTTTGCCACAAGGCACTTTTGTTAATTATCTTGAAAACAGAAAGGGTGCGTTTCCGAAAATATGTCGAATTGGTATAAGCGACTACGAATTAGAACAATTATGTAGTTCCGCTGAAAACAATACGAATATTGGGAGTAAAACGCACACTTGATAGATATAAATTTGATTTTTTTAATATTAAACGGTATTTTTACAACCGTTTGCGGTTTGATAATTTCATATTATGTTATAAAAAAACGTGTTAGTGAAAGTGTTTTTCACTATACATGGGCAACAGGTTTTTTACTTTATGGGGTCGAAATATTTCTAAGAGCATCAAACTTGCATCTCAACATCATTTATTTGATATTTTTTAGCGCATTTATGCTATTTGTATACGGTGTTTGGAAACTATGTAAAATTAAACAACTGATAATCGCGTTTAGCGTTGCACTACTATCACTTTCCATTATAGGGGTTATATCGTTTTCGGAATTGATTCCATGGTATCTTTTGCAATTTGTCAGCTACACTGTTTTGTTTTTGTTTGTAGCAATCCCCATATTTCTACATCGAATATTGTTTGGAAAAAGTGCGGACCGACTACTAATAGGCTGGATTTTACTCTACACCACAAACACGGCGCATCTTGTTTTGAACACTGGCTCAAGCTGGATTATTGATGCCTTTGCAGTTGTAGCAAAAATAATCATTCTATTTGGCGTTTTAGACTACGACTTTGTAGTCATAGCCGATAAAGCTCTGGTAAAAAGATTCCCTGCACCTGAGGCCGGCTATGAACCGGAAGGCAGGTTAATTTTACTAGTTTCATCAGAGAGTGCTAATGCCACAGTGAAAGAAACCAATTGGTTAAAGAAAAAAACCGCTGAAAACGTTAATGAAAAAGTTGAAACTACCGTTTTTGTTTTTCAAGACGTGTTTCCATACAAAGAATTACGAGCCATTAAATGGATTAATCCAGAAAAAGTTTCAGTATATTTGTTTTCCTCAAGCGCTCAAAAAACAAAAGCAGAATTCATCGTGCTTCCCATGGGTTTAACCCAAATTGGAGCGGCTCTCTCGCAGGCAACATTACGGCACCAAAGAACAGAAAAATACTGTGATGTGATATTTTTGCATTTTTCATTGTTAATTCAGGTTTTTGGTTCAGATGCAGTTTATAATATGTTACTCAACAAGATGGGATACATAAGAGAAAATGGCATAAAGCTATATGCAGTCTTTTATCCAACAATGCACTCTGATCCAGCTACTGTTGCACTTTTTACTCGATTAGCAGATGAGATAATTAAGCTGTAACAGGCTCGGTTGCATAGACAACAAAACCGTTATCAGAGATTTCGTATTTTCGCGGCTGATCATCATGTTTTATGCCGCGCATTTTTTCGATCCATGCAGTTTTAGTTATGGTAAAATTATGCTGAGAATTGGAAAGGATAATTACTCCATCGGCAAGGTATTCTTCTACAAAGAAGCCTTCTTCTGCAGGGGATGATGATTCAGAAGTTATCAAGGCAGTGCAGTTCATTTTGCGTAGGCCTTGCATTAATTCGAGTACTTCTAAGCGTTTGTCAGTGGGGAATCGTTGGTGGATTATCGCGCTAGTGATTGAGTCTATGACTATTCGGTTAGCGCCTGAACTTGTGACTAGAATTTGTAGCTGGTCAACGGTATTGGAGATTAGAGGTTTTTGAATGTTTGAGGTTTTTATTTCTTCACCGAATTTGTATACCATTCTACTGCCGTCAAATAAGCCGATTAATTTTTCTTTTTCGTATTTTTCTAAATCAAAGCCCAGGTTAGCAGCTGTTCGGCGTATTGAGGCTACAGGTTCTTCGAGTGTGACATAAAGGCCTATTTCGCCTTTTTTTGCGCCGTCAAGAAGGTATTGTAGTGAAAAAATTGTTTTGCCGGCACCAGGTCCGCCTCGTAACAATATTACTCTGTTGGGGAGAAAACCCCCTTTTAACATTTCGTCGATACCCTTGACGCCTGTGGAGACTCTCGAGAACATAACTATAGTAAGCTAGATGTTGGTTATAAATTGATTGTGTTTCAGTCGAATATGCATACAGAATCAACCGCATACAACAATATAGTGTATGACAATTTATGCATCATAAACTACAAAACAAAATAGTTTTTTATGCATAAACAACTGAAAATAAAGTTTAACGCCACGTTTTTAAAGCAAGCAAGCATTGTACAAGAAACTCGAAAATTAACCCACCCCCAATATCCAGGTTTTCATTTTTTCCAAGTATACAGTTTGAACTACCAAAACACAAGACATCCAGATTTTTCAAATCATATAAAACGCCTAAACTAGAAAAAGCATTCAAACTAAAAACTCACAACAATCAACCCACCAAAAACACCCCACCACACCACATTAAACCCAACAAACCAAACACCCACCAAACCACCCAAAAAATAGCAAAACCCCAACAGACTATCCAAAAACTAACACAAATCCCAGAAAAACAAAAAAAGAACCACTTTTCTCCGCCCATTTACACCAAAAACACAAAAAATTCTAGTTTTCAGACAGTCTCACCCAGTTACACCAAAAACACAAAAACTATTTTTTAAACAACCACCCAACCTCAAACATCAACATAACAAACTCAACACACATTCTTTAACCGTTCACAAAGCAACCTCTCAGCCAACAACAACTCTGGCACCGTATTAATATTAACTGCTAATTCGTCGTAATCTAAAACGTATATATCTTGATCAAGCCATTCATCACCATAACGTTTCCCACCATCAATCACATTTATCCCAACCGGCACTAACTCCTGCCCCGCCTCCACAAAAGAATAATCAACACCCATCCCCAACCGAACCTTAATCGCCAACGGAACCGCAACAGTCAACGCAGGCTTACCACAACACACATAACGCTCCACAACATCATCAAACATCGCCGATGTTACCAACGGCAAATCAGCAGCAACCGCCAAAAAAACACCCAACCGCAACAGCTGTACAACATAACCCATATCAGACACATAATCTTTACCAGGCGTCTCAACAACCTCCACATCATACTGCCCCATCAACGCCATGGTTTTAGGCGTAACAACAGACGTAGCAACAATAACACGATCAATTTGTTTTGCATCACTAAGCGCAGAAAGCACATAATCAATAACAGGTTTACCACAAACATCAATAAGCGGCTTCTCCACAGGCAACCCTAACCGCGTACCTCGCCCCCCCGCCATAACCAACGCAGTTACACCCATGACCCCACCCCCAACAATACAACCACACAAACCATCCGCACTAACTCGTTTGTAGCACCAAATACATCACCAGTAACACCATTAAAATTTCGATGAGCCACCCCAACCATAACTAACCCTGTAACCAAAGCAGCCACCACAACAAAAAAACCAATCCAACCAAGCAAAAACAAGCCAACCGTAAACGAGATCACCAACGCGACAACCAAACGCCAATTACCACCCACCCCATGCATAGCTTCTATAAACGACGAATTCATACCCTGATGCACCGATTTACCAGCCCAAGCACCCACAACCATCGAAAGCTTTGCACATAATTCAACAACAATTAAACCCGGAACAATTAGCGGCACATAAAAACCAAAAACAGATACATCCTGCCCTAACTCTGCAAAAGCAAAAGCCGTAACAATATAGGTCATCAAAGCTAACCCGATAGCTCCAGCACCCGTAAATTGATCATGCATAACAGCTATTTTTTTTTCTGCATCCCCATGAACCATAATCCCGTCACCAAAATCTATTAACCCATCAGTATGGTGAAGCCCCGTCAACCATAACAACAACGCCAAAGTCAATGCACCAACAATAAGACTGGGTAAAAATTGCAGGGTAACCCAGCCAAAACAACCTGCTAAAAGACCCAACAAAACACCAATTAGAGGAAAAGCCCACATATTTTTAGCACAATCAGTAAACAGGTTCGCATCCATTTTAACTGGGAAAACTGTTAAGAAAGACAAGAGATTCTTGAACTGTTTAACTACCAAGGGATTCACTTTATCTGCATCAATGATGCATAGTTATGCTCTATCTCCTTAAGAAGAATTTGCTTATTAACTCCCCCATCAGTCTTAGCTATAGCCGCTATGGTTGCACCACCTGCACCCACACCTTCTTTGACTAATCCGGTTTCATAAATTTTTAAACCAGGATATTTAGAGGACTCAAAATCTAGATTAGCCGCTATGATAGGAACTTGACAGAATTGATTAACAATACCGCAAATGTCACTGGATTTATCGTTAATGACCCAGCGTGTAGTGCCAATGGCAACATTACATAGGGCATTGGGTTCCAGGGCGTTGATTACGGCTAAGACTGCAGTCATTTGGGTTCCACCTGCCATCATCACAGGTGCTTGACGTGAACCGCCGATGACTAAGCCTGCAACTGCGGCCATCATGGGGTCGCCGACTGCTGAAATCGCTTTTATGGGGTCACCTCTAAAGTTGCCAAATTTTTGTGCTGCTGCATTCAAGCCGGCGGCTACGACGTCTGCTTTCAATTTATGAGGGTTATCGGGTAGTGTGCTGCTAACTTTGCCATGGGCATTAATGTTTAACGCTAAGAGTACACCCAATGCGGTGGTAGTTCCGCCAGGTATGCTTTCGCCGATAACAAGGTAATTTGATGTTTTTGCCAAGTGTTCGCCCACAATTTTGGCTCGCTCTATCACTTCTTTGACATTATCAACAGAATCACCTGTGCGAATATCACGTCCGGGACTGCCGTTGACGTCTATGTAGGGGATTTGGGGTTTAACTTTGACACCCCCATTTACGATTAGTACGGGTATATCGGCTAAGCGTAGTGCAGAGGCGGTTATGAGAGCGGGTGTGGGAATGCCATCAGGAGTTATAGGGACGCCCTGTATGGATCTACATTTGCCCAACAGGAGTAATTCGGCGTCTGCAGGAGGAGTGAAGTCGGTGAAATCAGGGTTTGCCCCGGCAGCCGATAATCCGGGAATTTTACCGGTTTCAGTGGTTGCTATTGTTGCTATGAAGGTGGGGGTTTTGCCTTGGATTTTTTGGAGAAAAGTTTTCGCGTTTGGTTTGTTATTTGCGATTATAATATCCATGACTTTAGCCTACTTTTGTGTTACTTTCCATTTTTTGATTTCTAAGTATCCCGAGCCATTATCTAAGCGTTTCTTTTCGGTTTCTATTAGTTGGATTTTTTGTTTAAAGTCTGGACCGTCAGTGATGAGGGTGTGGTATTCGCCGCCTTCGCCGCACGGATCTATTTCGGGATGTTTTTGGATGTCGGTGTAGAAGGAGTGGTCCAAAGTGCGTCCAAGCCAGTCTATGCTGAGATTTTTGTTGGTGCGTACTACGGTGGCTTTTAAGCCCGTTTTTAGATAGTTAAGATAGATTTGGTTTGTATTGCCTAACCATAGTGGTTTGATAGGGGTTAGGCCGACTTCTTTGCAGATGCGGTCCAGCCAGCCGGATTCGTGCCCTATGGCTTCACAGATGTCGCCAGTAATTAAGCCTTGGGCACCTTTGGTTTTTAGGTCTGTGAGGGCTGTTTTGAAATCTATTTCGTATGTTTGGGGGGTGGTGATTTTTTTAAAAATGGCAACGCCGGTAGCTTTTGCTTGTGCGTCAATGAGGTCTGAGTGTATCAGGTGGAAGTTTGATTTTTCTTTATTTAACATCAGGGTTAGTAAGGATAGAACTTTGTGGCTTTGCTGTTTTGCAAGTAGATAAGCATATGCACTGTCTTTGCCCCCGCTCCATAGAGCAACAACGTTCATGAGGTGTTTTCTCCAGGTTTATTTTGATTTTTACAGTTTTTTACTGCATAAATATTCAGCCATAAAAAAGCATTTTTATCACATAAACAAGTCAATAATTTATTTATACCTAAAAACATATACTGTAGCGTCATTGTTTTTCACATATTTAGTAAATTGCTGCAAAGACCAATTGGTTGGATCAACCAAACTCATCATATAAGGCTTACGGAAAATCCTCAACAAACCTTAAAACACACAACAACCACTAAAAACAGATGACCCCCATGAAAAATCAAACCCCACCCCTATTAACCTACCTCGAAACCAAAGGCATCACCCTCCAAAACCTAATCGACAGTGCCCTTGAAATGTATGTACCCCACCCAGGAATAGAAACCCAAAAAAAAGCCACAGAACTCCTCACAGAAGAACTCATTGACGTTCTCCAAGACGTCAACATCTCCACACTCATCGTCGCAGCCTTTCACGCACAAGAAGAGGCACAAAACGGCCGAATTCCAGGCTTAACCATAGAACACTTCATGGGCAAACCAGGCCTGGTAGCAGATGAACTCATCGGCATAGCCATTGCCACCTACATCAGTGGTTCACGGGGCATGTTTGAATTCGTACGTTTCGACCAGGCTAAACCAGGCATCTTAAAAGACCTCCCCCCGCTAACTAATGACGCCATCGGCGCACTAATAGCCGGAGCATCCTCAAACGCCTACACTAAAGCACTCAAAACCACAAACATCTAGTGAATTCCACAAATTTTAATACTACGCCAACAGAGGTTACTCGTTGGCTCTTCATGGTTAAAACACAACTCTGCATCGTAACACACACCTTTCTGCCTCATGTCGGCGGTATCGAAAAAGTAGTAAACGAACAAAGCAAACGACTATTACACAAAAACTATGCACCAATCATAGTAACTAATCGCATCGAAACACCCAAACATTACATAATAGATAAAGTACCGGTAGAATGTTATGAATCTTTCAACCTCGGCTTTCGCTTAGGCATTCCTTACTCGATTCCAACCATTCCCACCCTACCCACATTTATCAAACCCATAAAAAACGCCAACATCGTCCACGCCCATGGCCATCCCTACCTCACCTCACTTCTCGCAGGTAAACTCGCTAAATTCTATGCTAAACCTTTCGTACTCACTCAACATAACACCTACATCGAATACAACAATATCTTTGACCAAATTGAACTGGTCAATGACCTGTCGGTAGGAAAACAAAACCTAAATGCCGCCGATAAAATCATTGCTATAAGCAATGCTACTAAAAACTATGTACTCCGATTAGGGGCAAAACCAAACAAGGTTGAAGTCATCTACAATGGCGTTGACTTAGTCAGATTTTGTCCCCGAACTGACAAAAAATTAGCAATGCGCCAAAAACTAGACCTCCCAAAACATGCGGTGATAATTTTAACAGTTAGACGTCTAGTGTACAAAAATGGTATCGACACGTTGCTTGACTGTGCCGATATAGTCGTTAAAAAGAATCCAAACATTGTATTTTTGATAGCGGGTAAAGGTCCGGACTTGGAGAATGTGAGAATACAAGTGGTACAGCGGCGATTGGCGGTTAATTTTAGATTGGCAGGGTTTGTTAGCGATGCTGATTTACCAGATTATTATAATTTAGCAGACATATTTGTGTTGCCATCAAAATCTGGGGAGGGCTTGCCGTTGGTGGCTCTGGAAGCGATGGCATGTGGATTGCCAGTTATAGCTACTGATGTGGGGGGTATTGGGGAGATTCCTGTTGTGGAATTTGGTAAATTGGTACCGCCGGATGATCCGGCGCTGTTAGCAGAGGCAATTTTAGAGTTTGCCGTGTCTGAGTGTGGCGCTCAAAAAGTAGAGTTACGTGCAAGAGTTGAGGAGCGGTTCAGCTGGGATACAAACATTGAACATCTGACCAAAATATACGAAGAACTTATTTAACATGTAACAGAATCAATATAGCCCGCTAATGTGGATGGTGCCAAATGACGACTAAAGTTGAACTAGTCTCGGTTGTTATTCCAACTCTCAACGAGGCCGGAAATATTTTGGAAGCCGTGGAAACTATTCAAAAGAATTTGATTTATCCCAAAGAGATCATTATTGTTGATGGGAATTCCACTGACGGTACCAGAGAAATTGTAGAGAGCCTCAAGTATTGTCGTTTAATTGTGGAGCCCCGTCGCGGATACGGCTTAGCGCTTCTAACAGGTATGAAAAATGCCAAAGGCAACATCATCATCATGGTAGACGGGGACGGAACCTACGAAGTCCGCCACATTAACCACATGATAGCCAAAATGATTGAGACAAACGCCGATATGGTTTTAGCAACTCGCATGTATGACCCAAACAAAGCCATGGGTTTGATGAATTTCATTGGCAACAAAGTCATCACCTTTGTCTACGATTTTGTTTACAGCCAATTCTTAAGCGATACCCAATCAGGGTTCCGCGCCATCTCCCATGAAGCGCTCGATAAAGTGGAGCTCAAAGAAGACGATATGGCATTTGCCACAGAGATGCTTATCCAGTTTGCTAAAGAGGGCTTTAGCATGGTAGAGGTTCCCACAACATATAAAACACGGAAGTATGGCAAACCGAAACTGAGAAGATTTAAGTCAGGGATTGAAATATTTAGCACAATATTCAAAGGGATTTTAGATGCCGAAACTATTCGAAGTCATAAAAACCGGTTTGGATGAAGAAAAAGGCTATGTCATAGCGGTTTCCTTGGCATTAATTATTGTTGCCGCTGTGGTTGCCGGCTACTATCTCCTTGGCAACCATACGCCTGAAGAATACAACACCATTAGTCTGCTAGATCAACAAAAACAAGCAGTAAATTATCCTGAACTTATTTCAGTTAAGCAAAACAGTAGCTTTAGCGTTTATGTTACTGTTGAAAACCACATGAATACCGTTCAAAAATACATGGTACAAACTAAAATCACAAAAACCTTGCCGGCCAACTTTCCAAACGGTCTCCAAATTGAACCCGCCAACACCTATATGTTTAGTTTACCACCAAGTGAAACAAACCAAAAACTAGTAACAGTTACCCAAAATACACCCGGCAACTATGCAGTTATTTTTGAACTATGGCGCGATTTGGGAACAAGTTACGAATTTACTCAGAACTATTGCGTCTTAAACATACAAATCAAATAGATGGACAAACAAAATAACGCCCAACACCAAACTGCTCAAAGACTAGCACCCCTTGAAGGACAAGAACGGTCCCGTTTCTTCGTCTTTTTACACCAAACCATAAAAGTCTAGTTTTCAGACAGTCTCACCCTCATAAAACAAAAAAATAAACTACCGCAACAGGTTATTCTGAGTTTTTCATTTTTTTCTACTAAGTGCTCAAGTTGAACTATCAAAATTCAAGCCATATATATTTTTCAAATCATACAAAATGCCTAAACCAAAAAAGTATTCAAACTAAAAAACTCTAAAAAAATCACCCGCGTAAAAAACAATTATTTTTAGTAAAATACTACTGAGAATAACTGTTTTTCACGAAAAAATCCATCAAAAATAGGTTATAGAAGAAAAATTGAAAAACTCACAATGTTATAGAGCAGACCTTTTATATGGCAGATATTTGTTTTCGACGTTTTACTCTCTGAGGCGGAAAAACTCTGAGCTCAGGTGCTTTGGGCTCGCTAATTGATGATTCTTGGGAAACAGATGGCTTTTGCCGGTCAACATATTCGTTTTCGATAGCAACTCGATGGACATTATTGTAGGCACAGAAAGGTATAATTTTTTTATCAGGAGTAATATAGTGAACAACACAACGACGAACACGATTAACATCAAAATTGTAATTATCCATAAATGCCATACAACCCAGCAGAAAGATACGCCGACGGATTTTACCCAACGACTTATATGATGGTGCAATATGTGTTTGCAAAATACTCTTGATAAGTGTAAAGGTTCCAACTTCTTTGGTGACTAGTAACATATCCATTGAAACCATAGCACCCATGAACAATGCAGAAAGTAATTGGAACTTATTTTTGGACTCGGCGTTTTCAGCGGTTTTGCGTATGGTATTAAAGAAGCGATCAAAGTTAACAAAACGGTTAATGGGATACATTTTTCCCGTGTGAGGCGAAACATAAATCCAGTTGACAATACCACATTGAGGGCTACAACTAAACAACGGCCAAGGTTTTTGCATGAACTTACGCATTATTTTGATAGGCGAAGTCATCACCGACATGGGAAATAAATCAGTGGATTTAATTTCGCCATCCGTCTGATTTTCTACATCTTCAGCAAAACTCCATTCTCGAAAGTTTTCGCGAAAAGGATTCTGTGTGGCTCTACCGGTGAATGCTATGGGTTGAAAAATTAATCCGCGAATGATGTCAGTATGTTTGGCAGCAAAACGGATCATAGCACCGACTTCTTTGTCATTGAGGCTTTTCATAAGCGTATTAACTAAAATGATTTCCATGTCATATTTACGGCAGACCGCAATAGCTTTGAGTTTCATATCCACAAGCGGAAGCCCACGGATTTTCTTGTTAAAGTCTTCACGGAAACTATCAAAAGACAAATAAATTATATTCAAACCGCTATCTTTGAGTCTTTTAGCCAATCCTTCATCGGTAACAAGGTGAGTACCATTAGTTGCCAAAATTGTCATGAACTTCAAGTGATGCGCTGCGGCGATGATTTCAGGCATATCTTCGCGTTCAAGCGGTTCACCGCCACTAAATAATATTGCAGGAGGCTTGGGATTAGTTTTAGCGGCAAATTCTAACATGCTAATGAGCGCTTCTTTGGTGGGTTCATAATCTGTTGTTTCCTGACCTGGAAACGTTGAGAAACAAACCGCACAACGGAAATTACAACGTTTTGTTACATCAATAACACCTATGACTGTTCCAGAAGCATGATTTTTACAGGTTTCACAGACATAAGGACAACCCGCAGGATCTTTGGGCGCACTCAAGTCACCTAGGTACTGGAATTGGTCATATTTTTTCATATGATCAAATATGGGTTGGCTTTGCCAGTGCGTAGCTTCAAAGTTGCCATGATGCGGACAGTGTTTTGCAATTTGAATTTTACCGTTTTTGTTACTGAGTTGGGCGTCAATTTTTTTTTGACATTCGGGGCAGATACTTTTTGTTTTGCTCATATTAACCATCCTGCTATGGCTTCAACTATGAGTGCAAGGGGCAGTAACATCATCGACATGGTGACGATACGTTCGTATTTACGGACGTTTTGCACTGTGGAACCAGTTATAAACAGACGAATAGATGAATAGATTAACAGGGCACTCCAGACAAGAATAAACGGCAGATAATAAAAGGTAAAATGATCTTGGAATAAGGGTAGCGCCGGCAGAGGAGCAAGCAAACCAGTCAGTAAGAAAAAAACCGCCCCGACTTTTGTTGCATTATAGTTACCGACTTTTTGGGGCAATGTAGGGTATCCGACTTTTGCGTCGCCCTCAAAGCTTAACACATCACGCAACACATTACCACCGATAGTACCAAATGCTATCGGGTATAAACATAACGAAATCAGGGTTACAGTGCCCGAAATTGCAGCTTGACCATACATAAAAGCCGTGCCAGTCAAAATTCCCACAACTATATTGGCGGCAAACCCAGATTTTTTCTTAACCAGATAAGAATAAAAAATCAACACAACAGAATCTATGGCAAGAATAACAAAACTAAGCGGAGGCAACCAATAAGTGAGACCTAAACCTATGGCAAAGAGAAAACTTGAAATTGCCACAACCTGCTTTAACGTCAATACTCCTGAAGGTATGGGACGTTTAGGTTTTATAACGGCATCACTTTCACGATCAAAATAATCGTTTATAGCAAACCCAGCAGACGTGATAAATGCCATGGAGAAGAAAATTAAAAGGATTGTCTGTAGACTCATACTTAGGGGATCTTTTATGATAGCAAACGCAGTCAAAAGTGAGAGCCCCCCCGTCATGAGCCAATAGGGCAAACGTAGAAGCGCGACTAACCCCTTAACCGGCGAAGAGCTAGTCATATACTGATTTTCCTGTCAGCAATGACTTCTTTTATACTGTCCTCTAAGGTGACCTGAGGAATCCAGTTGAGTTCTTTTTTAGCCTTGCTGTTGTCGAACCAAATTTTAGTTACATCACCTTGCCAAGACTGATTTGTGGTTGTAACAACGGTTCTGTTTTGGAGCCCAAGAATAGTTAAGATGAGTTGAGAGAGTTCAATTATATTAATAGTTTTACCAATACCCAAATTGTAGGTTTCACCATTAAATTTATCGGCATCACCAACCGTCAATAGAGCTTCAACCACATCTGAGACATGCACAAAATCTCGTGATTGTTTACCAGTACCAATTATTTCTAACTTGTCAGGATTTTTAGCGAGTTTATCAAGGAAGTCATGAATAACACCATGGCAACGTAAACCATACACATTGGCAAAACGCGTAATAACAACATCAAGCCCGTATTGTTCACGATACATCTGACAGTATTCTTCACCCACCACTTTGGATAGACCATAACATGAGAATGGATGAAACCCATAGGTTTCAGGTGTTGGAAATACACTTGGGTTACCATATACCGCAGCGCTTGAAGCAAATACCACTTTAGCATCGTCTTTTCGGGCTTTCTCTAGTACACAAACAGTGCCCTTGGCATTGGTTTCAAAATCAATCAGAGGATTCTCCATGGAGTAGGGCACAACAACTTGTGCAGCTAAGTGATAAATCAGATCCTGTTTGGGTAAACTATAAAGAGTTTTCAGATCTAAAATGTCGCCCTTTACAAAGTTAGCTGATGAAACATCAGTAACGTTTTCTAGTTTCCCACTAGATAGGTCATCATATATGGTTAAATTATTAGTTATTGTTGAGAGTTTTTTGCATAGGTGGTAACCTATGAAACCTGCTCCACCGGTAACTAGGACCTTTTGCTCTTCCACATTAACCCCTTAAACCTACGATAAAGTCTATATTCTATTTAAATGAGTTGTATGTATATGCCGCTGGTGAGAACTGTAAAAGTTTTCAGGGATTTGCTATCTTTCCTTACCATTATTCCATTGGGTGGAAAAGAGGATTTTATTTTCACCACCGCCTCTTATATGTGGCTTTTCCCGGTAATTGGCAGTTTTATTGGTCTTTTAGGGGGCGTATATTTCATGTTTTCACGGGGGGTTACTGTTTTTCTGCTAAATTTAGTTAACACTTATGTGACTCTGCCCACAGCATATTTAGGCGCCGCTATTCCGGCAGCCATGACCATAGCTTTTCTGCTGGTCCTCACGGGGTTACAGCACTTTGATGGTTTAATTGACTTAGGTAATGCGTTGGGGCTACGTAACCTTCATGATCGTAAGATGAAAGCCCACGCTTGGACAGTAACATATGCGGGGGCAATTTTGGCTTTAACAGTAGAATTTGGCGCGGTTGTAGGTTTGTTTTTAATTAATCCGGTCTTTGCTTTCTTGGCTATTATTCTCGCAGAGGTTTCAGCTAAACTTTCTATGGTAACACTTGTCTGGGTAGGCAAACCCTCGCATAAAGGGTTAGGTTCGATTTTTCTGGCAAAAGCTAAAAAGAACCTCAACGCCGCAGCATACCTGCTCTCAGCAGTTATCGTTTATGCAGTTTTCTATTTCACCGGCTTTGCCCTGTTAGGATTGGCAGCCGTGGGATTAATGTTTATCAGTGTTCCCATAGCATTTGCTATGAGCAGAGTATCGAATTATGTGTTTGGCGGAGTCAGCGGAGACATGATTGGGGCAACTAATGAAACCACAAGAGCAGTAATGCTGATTTTGTTTGCACTTCTACTGGCGGTGGCGGTTTGATGGTTCCGGCGTTGATTATGGCAGGGGGTAGAGGAAGCCGCATGGGGTTGGCTACTGAGAAACCAATGTTACCATTTCTGGGTAAACCTCTAATTGACTGGGTTGTCCGTGCTATTTTATCTGCTCAAAAGATTTCTGAGTTTTGTGTTATCACCAGTGTTAACACACCCAAAACGGAAAAATATTGCATAGATAAGGGCTGGAAAGTTCTACATACCGACGCAAAAGGCTACCATGATGATTTGAAACAAGCCGTGGACTGTTTGGGTTGGCTGGGTCCGGTGTTGACTATGCCCTCAGATGTTCCGGCGATAACAGGAGCGATACTAGATAGGGTGATTTGGGAGTTTGATTTGTGTAATAGAGATTTTTTGGCGGTGTTTGTGCCCATTGAGAAACGGCAGAGTTTGGAGCTCTCGATTTCATCGACTGATGAATATCGGGGGGTTTGGTATGCTGTTTCGGGTATTAACATTGTGAATGGCGCTAAAATTTTAGGTGCGGGTAAAACTGAAACTGCGGCCATAATCACTGAAGAAATTGAGGTTGTTCTAAACATCAACACTCCAAAGGATTTAGAGATTGCAACACAAATAGTGAGTACATTCAAAAAGTTATGATTTAGTTTCGGTTTAAAAATAGAATCGTGCAGGAGTTAATCTGTTGCGGGTACTATGGTTCGTGGCTGATGGGAGTTGGGTTATGTGTATTTGGTTCTTGGGGCTTAATTTGGAATGATGTAATTATTAAAAGCAAAACAGCAATCCAGATTATGATGAAACCTACTATGATAATACATAGAAGCGCCCCGATGAGCAAAAGCATACCAGCAATACTAAATAAAGTGATATTTGATTTTTCGCGGAGTATATTTAAGGATTGGCGAATGGAAAGAGATGCCCCAATAAGGATAACAAGTGATTAAAAAAGTGATAAGTAACGAGATTATAAGTAAAACAGATGGTACAAAACCATCGATTGTAACAAGGTTTGTGTCAGATGTTATGTTTGGAAGGGAGGCCCAATTACCATCCCAGCCGGGCGCCATTGAATGTATCAACGTAGCAAAATTGGGCAATAAAACGAATTGCCCGATGATAGAGATTAAAACTGTGCTCATTATTATAGCAACTCCGCCGATGAGTGCAAATTTAAAAATACGTGGCTCTTGATAGTAAACACTTAATCCATATAAACTTGTCATTATTAAAATGGCACTTGTGAATAGGGCAATATCGGGCATTATTAGGATACCTTTGATATAAAAAGTGGGCTAAGTGCCATTGTTATTAGGGGACTTGTAAGAAATAGAATTGCACCTATGCGACCTATTGTTTTACTTGTGCCTAATTACATGCCTATGTTCTTCACCAAAACAGGTGGGTAAAATTAGCAAGTTTTGTACGGTGTGATGGTTATATTGGATATATGGAGACATAAACGAGTTTAGAGAAAGAATAATAAGCGCACCCGCCTAAAATAGCGAAAAGTCATAAAACTGCTTGGAGACATCCTATGAGCATCCTATCTCACGACACATTTTGGAATGCAATCATTTCTATGCCCATGACCAAATGGATGCTTCAGCTCTCACTTAAAAAATGTGCCAAATGCGGCAGAACTGTACTAGAAGCAGCTCTGGATGATTATGCGGGCAAAAACGATAAAAAATGCAGGGAATGCCGCGGGTTCTATTCGCAGGTAATTGGTTTTTGGGTTGAATTTCTCCGTAGAGCTTTGGGTTTTAAACGGGAAAAAGTAGCACAACTCTTAACGGATCGGTATGCTCGAAATGCAGTTCTTAATTTGGTAGAATCGTTTGTGTATTTTGGCATAAAAAAACCCATATCGCTTTGTGCGCCGTTTCTTGTTGTTTGGGATTTCACACATAAATGTAATCTGCGGTGCAAACACTGCTACAGTAATAGCGGGGTGGCGGAAACAGAGGAATTAACTACTAAACAAGCGCTTAAGGTTGTGGATCAGTTGGCTGATGCTCATGTTACAGCGCTTGCGTTTAGTGGAGGAGAACCCCTCACTCGTGAAGACTTTTTTAAAGTTGCCAAGCATGCCTCAGATCGGGGGCTCTATGTTTCATTAGCAACTAATGGTACCCTTCTCACCAAAGAGAATGTAGCAAAAATTAAACAGGCACAGATCAACTATATTGACATAAGCATTGATGGGGCAACGGCCAAAACACATGATGATTTTCGAGGAGTTTTGGGTTCCTTTGAAAAAGCTGTAGAGGGACTTAAGAACTGTATAGAGGCAGACATATGTGTTTGCATTGCCACTACTGTGGGTAAGAACAATCTATCAGAGTTGCCAGCGATTATCGATTTGGCGGAACAACTAGGTGTTGAGCGATTTACCTATTTTAATTTCATACCTACGGGTCGGGGTACAAATCATCGTGCACAAGATCTCTCACCGCAGGAACGGGAAAATGTAATGCGCTATCTACTCAATCGCATGTCTGCGGGGTGCAAGACCACGATTTTGGCAACAGCGCCACAGCTTGCACGTGTGGCGCAGCAATGTCAGGGTTCAAGCGGTACAGGTGAAGTTACTATGGCGCTGGCGCATATGCAGACGGTCAAAGTTACTAAAAAGGCGGTACCGTTGGGGGAATTCATCGGCGGGTGTGGTGCGGGTCGGCTTTACTGTTCGATTTCGCCTCAGGGGGATGTGCATCCTTGTGTGTTTTTAGCTCTAAACGTGGGAAACCTCAAGGTGCAACAGTTTAACGATATTTGGCTTAATGCACCGCTATTTAGTGCTTTTCGTAATCGGGTTAATCTTAAGGGCAGTTGTGGACGTTGTCAGTACAAGTTTGTCTGTGGTGGATGTAGGGCACGGTCAGCGGCATACCATAATGGTGACACTTTAGATGGTGATCCAGGATGTTTGATGGGTGTAGAGAGTCACAACAATCTCCAAAGTACAAAAGATGATTGTGAGAACCGTTTTATTAAATAATACGCAGGGTTTTATGGCTTCATCAGCATTAAATATTTTTATCAGGAGTGGTTGCTTAGAAAAGTTTTAAAATAAGAACGCTTGAAAAATTATACGAAAGACATCGTATAGATGAATGTATAGAGGGAAAGCTATGTTTGATTCATTAGACAAAAAAATTAAGCAAATAGAAGAATGTTATAATAATCTTAATTATACTCAGGTAATTGAAGTATATGAACAAATTTCAAAAGAATTTGACCATGATAAAATACAGCAGTCATTTTTAAAAGTTGAAGGTTATTATCCAGATCATATGTTAGGTCAATGTTATTGCTTGGCTGAAGTTAGAAATAAAGACAAAGCAGTAGAATTTTTCACCAAAGCCATCGATTCAGGCCATTGTTATGCAAAGTCATGGCTAGCTTTTTGTTACATATTTGGCGATGGTGTTCCCGAAGATCTGCAAAAGGCACTGACCTTATTCAAAGAAGCCAATAAAGAAACCACAGAGAACGCCCCCAAAGATCATCTATCAAAATTTATGTTATGCCACCTAATAGATAATCGCATTTTACTTGAATTATGGCGACAAAGAAAAAATGATGATATCAGATATGCATTAGCCGACCCTATAGGGAGAAGAAATTTTACCACCATAACCAGTACATGGACAAATCCTCTTTTGAGTCAATCGTCTAATCGCATAAAAATAGCAGAAACCAAGTTAAAGGAAGCCAATGATTTAAAACGAAACCTGGGAGAACTATCAAAAGATAATAAATATTTTTACGATTCAGAACGCTTAAAAACATTATCAGAGGCTTGGGAGAGGGTATTTGGTTCACTTGATGACGATAAATATTATAATGCCAAATTATTTGAGTGGATCAAAATGCAACATTACAAAAAAGGCTGGTCAAAAGAAAGAATTATCAACACAATTGATGTTGCCGCAGTAAATCGTCACAATGTTGCAAAACAAATATACGACACAGCGTTTAATTGTCTCACAGAATATTTAGGAGAATGGTTTTAAAATATCACAAAACTTCGCATCAAACAGACACCAAGAACACAACAGCCCAGTTCATGAAGAGACTACAACGTAGCACCAGCGCCAAAAAATTTAAACGCGGATTTATGCGTAGATCCAAGCACATAAGATATTACCGATTCCCAAGTCACTCTTGGAGGCATCGGGATACCTTATGATATAGTCACAATAATTTTCACCGGTACCTTAACCAGTTTCCAGCAAACAACACAATTTAATCCAAAAAAGTTTGAGAAACAACGCGAACATAAATCATAGAGTGTACTCATGAAATTATTCAAATAAAAAAATAACCAACACAAAAAGATCAATAAACAATATTTTCCATTACCAGCCCTTGGTGTATGCCAGTTTAACACTTGCGCAAGGGCAATAAACTAAAAGCACATACACAAAAACTAACCTCTACACAATAACCCGCCTACAACAGCTACATAAAATTCAAACAATAATAACAAACGAATCAAAAAATAATCATTGAAGAGCCACATCATATATTTTAATAGCCTCTCTAACAACTATACGCCAATCAAGTTGCTCCACCACAGTTTGCCGTGCTTTTACACCCATTTCAGCAGCCTCTGCAGGATGTTCTATCATGTAAAGAATTGCCTCGGAGAGCCGCACAGAATTAAACGGTTTAACCAATAACCCATTTTTACCGGTTTGAATAGTCTCTGAGATACCCCCCACCGTGGTTGTAACAACAGGCAAACCTGTTGCAAGGGCTTCTAAAACAGCAAACGGATGATGTTCATAAAATGTACTGAGCACAAAAATATCTGCCGCTTGATAGAGTTTTGGCAACTCTTGATCAGGGGTATAGCCAGTGAATATTATGTGATTTTTTACACCTATTTGCTCAGCATAGGCCATAAGCTTGACCATTTCACTGCTTTGACCTTTACCAGATATGATGAATTTAGCGTTTGGAACCCGTTTCACTACATCAGACATACACTCAATAAGGGTGAAAAGCCCCTTGCGTGCATAGAGACGCCCCACTGAAACAATAGCGATATCATTGGGGTTTAAACCTAATTCTACTTTAACACGTGATTTGTTTTTTACAGGTTTAAATTTTTTAATATCGACACCATTATGAATGACTTCGATTTTGTGTGCAGGAATATTGTAATAATTGGTGAGTTCCCATTTAGTAAAGTTACTAACAGCAATTATTTTTCGGGCACGATGTAACATTCCTTCTTCAAAGAACCGCAGGAACCGGTTGGCAAAAACGAGAAATTTTTCATTAGCGTTGAGCCGCATATAGGGTTCGCCACGTATGGCTTCTGCTTCACCCTTCCAGGTGGAATGAACAGTGCAAACCAATGTTTTTCCAAAATTTGGGGGAACTGCAAAGCTTGGAGTGAGAGGTAATTGAGGATGAATTATGTCTACTCTAGCGGTTTTGTGGACATTTTGAAGTTTACTGTTGCTTTTGGCAGCTAGCATAAATGATTTGATGATGGGAGCTTTTGGAATGTTTAAAAATGAAATATCCAATTGCGGGTTGACATGGACATCTTTGGTTTGGTTTGCACCTGTAACAACATATATGGGGTAGCCGTTTTTTTGGAGCTCCCTGCTTAGATAGTAGATGTAACTACCTGTGCCGCCTGTAAGGGGCCAAAATTCGGGGGAAATAAAACAGACTTTGGGCGGCATCAGCGTTTTCTCTCCAATAGGTAGGATAGGGTGGTTGTGACAGCCCCGTTAAACCATGCACCTGCACGGACAAAGTAGAGCACCACTAGACGCATAGCTGACCAATCGTGGAATTTGGAGGAGATTTTGGCGGCTGAGTAGGTAAAATAGAGAAGCATACTAAGCAAAATTACAGGTGGACCAATCCAAAGTATTCTAAGTAATGGAATAAGTCCCAAGAAAAACAGTAACACGACGACTAACAGTAATATGGGTTGGATGTTCATACCAGCGTCTGTGATTTCGTCGCCTCTTGCCAGTTTGTCATGTTTGAAGTAGAGTTTGAGTGTATTTTTGCCATACTGAAGTTGTTGACGGTAGAACGTTTTAAGAGTGGTTCGGTTATAGTGATAGCATAGTGCGGATGGTTCATAGGCGATTTTGTAGCCTTTTTTGGTGATTCGAAAGCCGAAATCAGTGTCATATTGACTGGGCAAATTCTCGTCCCAGCCATCAACTTCCTCAAGGGCAGATTTTTTGAGCAACAAATTCATAGTAGCTATGCGACGGGTGTATCTGCCGATGCGCTGGTAACGATTCTTGATTTCATATCCAATGCTACGGGCCCAAGGGTTGCTTTGGTTCCATGTTTCTATACTACCGCTGACTCCTGCCACTTGCGGCTCACTTAGATGGGGGACTAGTTTTTTTAGCCATTGCGGTTCGACTTTGGCATCAGAGTCTATAAATCCCAAGATGGGATAAATAGCTGTTTTTTGGGCATAATTATAGGCTGCGGGTGCGTTGAGGGGTAGGGAGATAACTTTGACAGGGAATTGCTGTGCAATTTTCACCGTGGTGTCTTTGCTGAAGCCATCCATGACGATAATTTCTACATGATCGGGGGGATAATCTAGTGTCAGAATTGATTCGAGACATTCCTTGATGGTATCAGCGCTGTTATAAGAGGCCACTATGATTGAAACTTTGGGGTAAGTGTCCGGTATCATTTACTAGTTACCCTTCAGATAGGCCATTATAATCGAAAACAGAATTTTAGAACCATCTATCATTGGATCCACACCTGAGCGTCCATACGTACGTTGTTCAAAAGTAATTGGCACCTCAGCGATACGGTAGCCCGCTTTGGCAGCTTTGACAAGCATCTCAGATTCAATTTCATATTCGCCTGATTTGAGTTGCTGCATCATTAGAACTTCGCGTTTCATAGCTCTATACCCTGATTGGCTGTCAGTTATAGCAATACCTGTGAATAATTGAATAAGGGAATTAAAGATCTGGACGCCAAATTTGTTGAGTTTTCTGGCTTCAACTCTTTTGCGATTCATGTATCGAGAACCGATAACCAAATCGGCTTGGTCACAAAATACAGGTGCCAACACCTCGTGAAGTTCCTCGGGCCAGTGAGAGCCATCAGAGTCAATGGTTACTATCAGGTCGCCTTTAGCTTTGGCAAATCCTGCTCGTAGGGCATATCCTTTTCCAAGGTGTTCTTTTAGGGTGTAGACCTTAACATCATGTTTGCAGGCAACTAAGAGGGATTTATCGTGTGAACGATCATCGACAACGATAATTTCTGTTTCTAAGCCAAGCTGTTGTGTAGCCTCTTTAGTGCGGTTAATAATGTTGCCTATCGTTAACTCCTCGTTGTACACGGGAATTATGATGGAGAGCAACATTTGGCATTAGCTCGTTACGTGTTAACCTCAATGGAAGCCCTTATAAAGTTTGGCTACCCAACTTTATAAACAACCTGACTGTAAAGTTGAAGAAAAATGCAAGTTACCTCCAATACCAGTATTTGTGCAGATCAGAAAATGTGGTTTTCTATGTGGTTTTTGAGTGCAGTCGTAACTTTTGGCGTTGCTTTTTTCCCTATGTTCTATCGTTTAATAGAAAATAGAAACAAACATTTTAAAAATGAAACACAATTTGAGCAAAGCATTGTCAACTACCTCAAAAACAATGGTAAAGAATCCCCCATGCCGATTGAGCCTATGAAGCAACGAAATGCAAAACTGTGGACTGCAAGCATCATCTTCATCGTCCCCGCCTTTGTCATTGTTTATCTGCTGTCCAAGGACTTAGCTGTTCATGAACATAAGCAAGATACATACCTCTCCGCGACGCTTCCCGAACGGGTTTTCATGCCTCAGACAGTACCGTTAACCACATATGCATTGCTTACAATAGCTACACTAGGGGTCGGGGTTGTGTACTGGCTGTATAAAACCGTAAACTTGTATAACGCTCACTACAAGGCGCACTTGGCAGTTGAGAAAGAGCTAAATCGGTTAATGGAGGAACAAAACAGTGTCGGGCACATGTAAAAAACGTCGTTTTATGAGCCACGGTGGCGATATATGGGGATTTAGCCGAAAATACAACATCCCCGTCGAAGAAGTACTAGAATTCAGCGGACCCATCAATTTTATGGGACCCCCGCCCAAAGCAGTAGAAGCCGTCAAAGAACATGCCCGCTTAATAAAGTTCTATCCTGATCCAAACCCCGTTAAATTTAAAGAAACCATTGCTGATTATGCGGGACATGGAGTTAGAGCAGAAAATGTTTTGTTGGGTAACGGCTCAATTGAGCTTATCTACATGATAACTGAGGTGTTGCCACAAAGTTTTAAGGCGGTGATTCCAATACCGTCTTTTTCAGAATACGAAAAAGCTGCGTTACGCGTCGGTGGCAAGGTTACCTTTGTTCAGTTACCAGCAGATTTTTCAATAGAGAACACCAAAATCAAAGCGGTAACTACCGATGACACAAAAATTATGTACCTTTGCAATCCACATAGCCCCTCAGGTAAACTCTACAGCAAAGAAAGTGTTATGGATTTAGTGGATTTTTGCCACAAAAAAAACATAATTTTTAGTATTGATGAAAACTATATCGAATTTGCCAAAGAGGGCGAACAAAACACTGTTGCAGGCATGGTACAAGAATACGAGAATCTCTTTGTTATTCGTTCAGTCACTAAGTTCTATGGCATGGCTGGATTGCGCTTTGGCTATGCACTTGCGGCAAGTACACTCATTGATAAACTCGAAACGAGACGTCAGCCTTGGAGCATCAATGGCTTAGCATGCCAGGTCACTATGGCAGCATTTAGCGACAAGAAATTCATAGATGATACCAAAAAAATCATCAGCAAAAACAGAGAACAAGTTGTTGAAGAACTAAGTCAAATCGATGGCTTACAGGTCTACCCATCAACAACTAATTTTCTTCTCATAAAAATAACTAATCGTAAACTCACCTCTACCGCACTCAAAGAACAACTAGCAAAAGAACAGATCTTAATCCGAGACTGTTGTACTTTTATGGGAATGGACGACAGCTATATTCGCATTACGATCCGTTCAGTCAAAGATAACAAAATACTTGTCGAAAAAATAAAACAAATACTAAACAAAAATAGTTAACATAGAATATCAGACTACGCAAGAACGCCGATAAAATTCACAAGGCCACTACTACAACAACAGATAAGAGATACACTATCGGTAGTGCCCATTGTTTTTTGACTTTTTGCGCAACCTGATTTTATACCCATAATTTTCCAGCAGTTTGCATACACAAATATTACGATATACAAAAATAGAAGATACTTTTTTGAGCTAACGCGCAATAAAAATACTATGCAGATGAGGATAAAATGAGTCAAAAAGAAATCAAAGAAATCCTCCACAGAAGCCATAGTGTCGCCATCATTGGTTTATCAGATAAAGTAGGTAAACCCAGTCATCGAGTTGCGGCTTACCTCAAAAAACACAGCTTTCACATAATCCCCGTGAATCCCCTCATTGACAATGTTTTAGGCGAAAAAAGCTACAGCAGCCTCACAGACATTCCAATAAACATACAAAAAACCATAGATATCATAGATATCTTCCGAAAAAGCGAAAATGTTCCCCCGATTATAGAACAAGCAATCGAACTCAAAAACCAACTTGGCAGACCCTGCGTAATTTGGATGCAACGAGGCATCATTAATCTAGATGCCGCTCAAGCAGCACATCAAGCAGGCTTTGAGGTGATTATGGACAAATGTATAATGGATGAGCATATACATTTACGTCAAGAGTCAAGCAATACCTAATAGAAGCGAAACTATAGTTGCAATTATAACAATACCCAAGGTTTCAACAAGAGTTATTTTCCAGCTGACACGGGTTTTTTTGGAGCGATATCGAACCAAAAATATACCAACTATAACACTGATTAACCCAAGCGAAAACACAATATTGTAGTACAAGGGCAAAAAAATGTATGTTGCTATGGGAATTATACCAGCGATAAAAGTTGTAACTCCACAAATGATAGCGGCATAGAGGTTAGAACGTTGGAGTTGCCTGCTCAGTATTATGAAAAGCTTCTGTACTAGTAGAAGAGATTTGTCGCGTTCTTTTTTGTCAGGAATATCACTTAAACTATAGTTTATTATGTTTTGCAGGGTCAAAATATCGTTTAGGTCTTCTGTGATACCGCCCAGTAGAAAACTAGAAAAGTTAGTGATGGCAACCGCACTCAGGGTCAGAAGAGCAGAGAATATAACCAGCTCAGGGTTGCTAAATATAGAATTTGCAGTGAGAGTTCCTATGAATGCTGAGAGGATAACAACAAGACTTGTAATGGAACCATCGACTAACCCGGCGACAACTTCCATAATGGGTTCTTTTTTGAGCAGAAGACTTTCCCATTCTTTACCCAGACGCTGACCCTGCGACGTCAATCTGACATACCCATTTTTTTCTTCTATGAGATTTTCTGCCGCCATCTCTTCGAGGGCCTTGTCAAATTCGCTAATGTTGATATAAACATAACCCACACAAACACGATCAATACGGCGTTTGAGCGTAGACCGTTTTAGTTTAGCCCCCTTGGTGAGGTTTAAGAACACAATAACTCTTATAACATCAGGTAATTCTTGGATTTCAAATGACACTTAACGGGTCACCAAAACAACAATAACGTTCACACGCTACCGATAAGAAACTGTGGATCATTCTTAAACGTTCTTATATACTGCAGGACTAAAATTTCAACAAAAAATAAGGGTTCACATAGACAGATAGGACATTTTCATAACTTTGGTGTCCAATCAGTCTCTCTGATGGACAGTCACAGTTTACCGGGATTTTTATCCTTCTCCGTTGATTTGTGAAAACCAACACCATATTCTATCGATAGATAAAAACTCCATAAGAACATAGTACGCAAATACATGTACCAAAGAGAAAACACGACAAACACAAAGCGGAGCCAAAAATTTCACCACATAACATAATAGACGACCTATTTTAGGACAAAACGAGCACAGGTGTACTATTGAGCACTCAACCCAGAATCATTTTGAACGGGATTTGAGATAGAGTTTTATCTCGAGTTCCCTGGAACGGTTGTGTTTAGATAATTGTGCGGTTTCATCGTGCAAATATTGTTTACTTTGGGTCGATTGGAAAATTCTAAAGACAAACTCTACAAAACCCCATCTCAGAAAACTAAACAACATAGTTACACCGTTTTCAGCAAACGATTTTTAAAAAAATACAGGTTTTCAGAGGTCACCCAACTATTTCACCACATTTTGTCCACAACCCAAACAGGTAATTAAATAAGTTACTGCTTACACTGTAAGAGGTAACTTTAGTGGTGATGATTTATGAGCAATGAAGTCGCCGTATCTTATGAACCTTTCAAAGAAATTGTGATTATGGAAAAAACCCGTTTCAATAACCCTGAAGAAATCGCGCGGTTCATCAGTGTAATTGCAGGCGGCAAACTAGCTGGACTGTACTGGGTTAACGGTATAGTATTTCTCTATTTCCCACTCTCTGCATCTAATGTTGCAGTCGCCAGAGAACTACTCGAAAAACGACGAGTTTATTGGACCTATGTCGGTTACGCGCCTATGCCCAGGTATATGCAGACAATTGAGACCAAAGAAAAAATGATTGTCCCTGTCGTAGACATATCCTGCGACCCTATCCTCAAAGCAGTTGCACAGTGGCTAAGCCAGCAACCTTAGCTGAAGGCAAAGGTTTGGGACAACTGGTTTTTAGGGGCAAGATTTTTTCAGGTAGTGGTACGGGTAAACACTTCATCGAGTTGCCTTGGGTTAAGAGTCAAATAGAGCAAAAAATAGGGTTTACACCTTATCTGGGAACCCTGAATTTGCAACTAACAAAAAAAGAAGAAGAAAAAAGAAAACTACTTGAACCCGCTAAGGGCATACAGATTAAACCCCAAGAGGGTTATTTTTCGGGTGTGCTCTTTAGAGCAAATGTTGAGGGAGTGGAAGCAGCGATTGTGATTCCGCTTAAACCAATTTACCCCAAGGATGTTTTAGAAGTGATTGCACCACTTTATCTACGTGAAAAACTAGGGGAAAAAAAGGACAGAGTTATTGTGACGGTTACAGTTTGACCTCTGCATTTTTCTTATAGTTATCGAGGTAGGCATCTATGCCGTCGTTTTTCGTGAGGTATTCACCATACCAGACCAGAGCCTTCATTGCGCGGGCGGCAGCTTCGGGACTACCAAAACTTGGAACGCCCAATCGATCAAAGCGGCTTCGGGTATAGAGAGCCATTTCGGTTTCGCCAATATCTACCACAACGATGGGTTTGTCATATTTGCGGGCAACTGTAACGGTACCTTCAATGTATTTTTCCTGTAGGCCAGGCATGTGGTGGAGTCCAAGCAAGATAATACCGTCAATGTTTTTGTCTTCAAACATAATGTCAACAGATACGATAAACTGGTCATCGGTAACTGAACCGGTTAAGTCAACAGGGTTATGGGTAGCAGCTATGGCTAAGATTTTACCTTCTTTTTTGAGTTGTTCAAATTTCTCAGCGGTTTCGGGTTTAAAGTGTTCTGCAGTTAAGCCCTGTGTTTCAAGTTCATCAACAGTCATGACACCAGGTCCACCTGCATCAGTTAAAACACCCATGTTCCGGCCAATAGCAGGCGGCTGCATTGCAAGAGCTTTTCCAAAGTCGAAGAATTCATCCATACTGCGGGCACGGATAACACCGCACTGTGTAAAAGCCGCATCGTATACTTTGTCACTACCAGCTATGGCGCCTGTGTGAGATGCAGCGGCTAGTGCACCAGCAGAACTACGACCGGATTTGATAACAACAACAGGTTTTTTGAGCGTAACTTTTTTAGCGATTTCAATGAAATCGCGCCCACCTTTAACGTCTTCTAGGTACACGAGAATAACTTTGGTTTCATCATCATGGAAAAGATAGTTGAGAATATCAGATTCAGAGACATCACTTTTGTTACCGAAGCTGACAAATTTAGAAACACCCATCTCTCTGCCGGTGAGGTAGTCAAGCGCGGCTGAACCAAAAGCACCGCTTTGGGTGATCATGGCAATGTTTCCAGAAAGAGGACGCGGAGTAGCAATAACTGTTTTACCGGTACTAAGCGTCTTCATTTCGGGCAAAAACAAAGTGTCAATACCGCTTTTGCGATAAAATATCCCCAAACAGTTGGGGCCTAAAACACGAATATTGCCTTTTTTCGCTATATTTATAACTTGGTCTTCAAGGTCTTTATTTCCAACCTCTTTGAAACCTGCTGTGATTATAACTGCCGCTTTGACTTTTTTAGCGACTGCCTCCTCCATAACAGCAGCAACCGCCTTAGAAGGAACGATAATTACAACTAGATCAATTTCATCTACGGGAATTTTACTCAACGCCTCATAACATTTAAAGCCCAACAACGAGTCTTCACTAGGGTTCACTGGGTAGAGCTCACCTGTGTAAACACCCTCGCGTTTGTTAACCGCAAGATTCTCAAAAATAACGCAACCAGCTTTGCCAGCTTTTTTGGTGGCCCCGATGACTGCGACTGATTTTGGATTAAAGAATGCATCCAGCCTTTGTACTGATTCGTCCATTAGCAATCCCATCATATTTGCATAGTGCATACAGCCGATTTTTATGTGTTACTCTTCAAAAATAGTTTTTTATTTATACTTCATTTATTTTTACAATCAGTATTCAACATTGCTTCTTTCTCACGATAACTAGAGGTTTATGAGAAATTAAATCAAGCATCCCCCAACTAACCATATCCACCTCAACATGAAATCGCGAAGCCATATCCCACACCGTTGCACCTGAACCCGGCCCCCGCGTCCGATCGGCAATATTAGTAACCATTAAAGCCTGCTCAGCCAAAAGCAGACAACCAGCAGACGCCAACGGCGTAGAACTACGCTTCAACCCCAAAAACCGACCCAGAACATAACTAACTACACCACCCCCAGAATGAATCCCCTGTATGGGATTAGGACGCGGCGTAAAATAAAAATTACGAAAACAAAAAGTTTTATCCGTATCAGCAATAATGATACAAACATTTTTTCCCAACACCTCTTGGATGTAACTATGAATCTTTTGAGCAACCCCAGCAATATTGCTTAACGGCAAACTGACATAAGAATAAGCCAAATTAGACCCATCAATACCACCCTCTGAACCAAACATTAACGCCCCAAAAAGCCCTGCATACTCAAGAGCAATCTGTTTATGCCGACTCCCAGATTCCAAAGGATACTCACGAAGCCGCCTAAGCAACCGCATCCCAAACCCGCACATAAAACCAAGGCAGTAACCCCACACCACGCGCATCCAAAAACCAGCAATAAATCTAGCATTACAACTAGGCCTAACACCAGCTTCATCCACTATACAACCCATAGCAATCGCCAATGCCTTCTCAGAAACAATCACAAAGTCACCATCTTGGAGTTTACCCCCTAGAGCCGCAACAATTTGGCCAAGATAGTTTTCATTTGGTTTCCAATAACGGGTCACAACCGCCAACGCCAAATACTTAGTCATATCAAACGCTTTATAGAACAGTACAGTTGCACTAATAAGATTTAATCTGAGTTTTTTAATTCTTTCAATTTTTGTCAGAATTAATATGATAGGACATTACATTAACAGCTACACAATAATTTTAGCAACACACCAATTAGAAGAGTGCATATGGAAACCGCTGGTTATTTTGCCATAGTTTACCCTTTATAGGAATAGAATACCCACAGACAGAACAACACATGGCTTGGGTGAGATTCCATTGGGTAACTTCGAAACCATAGCGTTTGATAACGGGCGTGTCGCAATTGGGACATATGGTGTTCTCTGCGGGATGATCGGTTATGTTACCAATGTAGACAAAATTGAGATCTTGGTTTTTAGCGGTAAGGTAGGCATGCTCCATTTCTTGAACACTGGTAGCAGGTGTGTTAATCATTTTATATTCGGGGTAGAACCGTAGCATATGAAGAGGCGTGTTGGGTCCTAGATAATCTTTTATCCATTTAGCTAAAGTTTGGATGCGTTCAGAAGAATCACCAGTTTTAGGAATGACAAGGTTGGTGAGTTCGATGTGGATATTGTGCAGTTTAAATTCTTTTAATGTTTCATAGATGGGGTTGACATTTGGAACATCCATAAACGTACGGTAGAAATCGGGATCGGCACTGCCCTTAAAATCGACGGTAACTGCGTCAAGGTAGGGTGCGATTATTTGGACGGCTTCGGGAGTCATATATCCATTGGTTACAAAGGTGTTAAATAGTCCGGCCTGTTTTGCTAATTTGGCAGTATCGTAGACGTATTCCATAAAAATGGTGGGTTCAGTATAGGTGTAGCTTAAGCCTTGGCAACCAGCGTTTTGGGCGGCTTTAATTGCTTCTTTTGGAGAAAAAAGGCTACTTGGAGCTTTGGGTTCTTGGCTTATGGTCCAGTTGTCGCAGAATTGGCAGTGGAAGTTACAACCAGCGATTGCGATTGATAAAACCAAGGCACCGGGATTGAAGTGGTATAGGGGTTTTTTGCTGATAGGATCGATGCCTACAGAAACGGTTTTACTGTAGTTTAAGCTGTAGAGGGTGCCATTTTTGTTTTCGCGAACAGAACAAAATCCAGATGTTCCAGCATTAATGAGACATCGGCGTGCGCAAAGATTGCATTTGACTTTACCGTCGTCTTGGCGGGTATAGAGCATGGCTTCATGTAGAGACATAACATTCCCAGAAAAAAAGAGAAAAGGTGTTTAAATATATCTCTATAACAACTGCCATAGTTCAGGTACCCATTTGAATAATTTGCGGTGTAATTTACAAACAATATTAAAAAATAATCTTCAGTCTTTGAGTAATAGATATGTGTTTAGCAGCAGGAAACGGGCGTGCATTTCTGTAAACGTTAAAGAATTGGGGGGACTAAAAATCCGCTAGTTAGGGTCAGAAGACGTTCTGTAACTATGTTTGTTAGCGGGGTTGTGGTGTTTCGGGTAGAGGGTGTGGTTTGTTTTGGATTTTTTGATGTTGTTTGATAAGGATTTGACTGAACGTGATATTCGATTGGTTAAGGTTAAGCAGAAGGTATCGGGGGAGACTGTCTAAAAACTAGAAATTTTCGTGTTTTTGGCGGAAACAAACAGAGAAAAACAGTTCTTTTCTTATTTCTCAAGGATTTTTGCTATTTTTCGGACAGTCTGGGGGGTTCGTTTTGTTGGAGGTGTGTGGAATTTTGGTCGGATTGCTTCATTGTTGGGACGGCTATTGTGCAGGGCTTTGCTTATGTACTATTTTGGGGATTTTGCTGGGTCGGTAACATCTTTGTTTAGTGGTTCTCCACACGACTAAATAGTTACAAAAACTTAGCAACTTCGACAGTTTTCCAAAGTGCATAAGTTGTTACTTAGAGTAGCTTATTGTAGAAACAGCTGTATTCGCCTGTATGACATGCAGGACCAATCTGTTCAACTATGTATAACAATGAATCAAAATCGCAATCAGTACTCACAGAAATTATTTTTTGTGTGTTACCACTGGTTTCACCTTTTACCCAGATTTCATTTCGACTACGGCTCCAGTAGGTAGCTTTTTTGGTTTTAAGAGTCAACTCTACCGCTTCTCTGTTGGCATAAGCCTGCATCAGAACCACTTTGGTTTTGGCGTCTTGGGTTATAACAGGAATTAGCCCCCCACTCTTATTGAAGTCCAACTTGGAGAACAAATCAGCTTCAGATATTATGAACGTATAGTCACCCCCATCTTATACAAATACTCTTTCACAAGAGGAATGGGATAGTTATTGTAGTGAAAAATTGAGGCGGCCAACGCAGCATCGGCACTACCTTGCGTGAACACCTCGTAGAGGTGTTTGGGTTCTCCAGCTCCACCACTTGCAATGATAGGAACATTAACACGTTCGCTGATACTACGGGTTAACTCGAGGTCATAGCCATCTTTGGTTCCGTCTCTATCCATAGAAGTTACCAAAAACTCACCGGCTCCAAGGGTCTCTGCATCCATGGCCCACGCCAATGCATCTATACCAGTGGGTTTTCTGCCGCCATAAGTAACAACTTCAAACCAAACAGAACCCCCGGCAGTTTGCACCATAATTTTTCCGTCAGCTGGGGTAGGGTTGCGTTTAGCATCAATTGCACAAACAATACATTGACGTCCAAAAACGTCAGCTAACTCGGTAATTAGATTAGGGTTTTCGACTGCGGCAGTGTTAACTGACACTTTATCAGCACCGCTACAAAGAACCAGCCGTGCATCCGAAACGTTACGTATACCCCCTCCGACAGTAAACGGTATACTAATAGCTCTAGCAACCCCTGTGACATATTTACACATAAGGTCACGTTTTTCACTTGACGCAGTAATGTCAAGGAAAACAAGTTCATCAGCACCATCGGCACTATACCGCTGAGCCAGCTCAATGGGGTCACCAGCGCATTTGGGATTGAGAAAGTTTATGCATTTAACAACTTTACCGTGATCGACATCAAGACAGGGTATGATTCTTTTTGATAGTGTCATAGATTTAGGTTCCTATCTGAGTTAATGCTTCTCTTAGAGTAAAACGCCCCTCATATAGAGCTTTACCGATAACTGCCCCGGTACATTTGATTTCTTTGAGTGCCGCCAAGTCGCCAATGGCACCTATACCACCGGCTGCGATGATCTTAGCATTTGAAGAATTAACAGCATCAGAAAGGGTTACAAGGTCTGGGCCATTTAGCATGCCATCCTGTGCAATAGAAGTTATAAGAAATGTGCGAATACCAAGTTGGGTATATTTATTGAGGGCTTCATCAACACTCATAGGAGTTTCAGTCTGCCAACCATCAACCATAATATGCCCATTACAGTTGTCTAGGGCAACTATGACTGTATCAGAACCGAAATGGGTTTGGATTTTTCCTATGGCCGAGGGGTCACTAAACGCTAAAGAACCCAATATAACTTGGGTAACACCGACTTTGAGGAGCTCCTCGGCGACTTCATAGCTACGTATGCCGCCGCCGACTTGGAGGGGTAATGAGCTGTTTTTTGCGATTTCAGCAATAACGGTTCGGTTGTCACCTATACTAAATGCCGCATCAAGATCAATTATGTGAAGTTTGCCAGCGCCCTCGCTCTCCCAGCGTTGTGCCGCTTGGAGGGGAGTACCGAATTTGGCTTCGTAGATTTTGGCGGTTTCAGCTACACCGCGGGTTAAACGGACGATTTTACCGCCCATGAGGTCTATTGCGGGAATCAACTGCATATTTATCACCGTGTGATTATTTTGGCAAAGTTTTTAAGTATTTTAAGTCCCACATCGCCTGATTTTTCGGGGTGGAACTGGGTTCCATAGATGTTTTTTTGAGCAACTGTGGAAGTAAATGTTGTGCCATAAGTGGTTTTTGTGATCACTATATTTGAGTCTTGGGGAGCAGGATAGAGGGAATGTACGAAGTACACATAGGTGCCCTCGGCAATGCCATCGAGAAGCTCATTGGATTTAACGATGTTTAGGGTATTCCATCCCATATGAGGTACCTTTAGCACATTGGGTAGTTGTTTAACGGTGCCTTTAAAGAAGGTTAAGCCGTCTCCGGGGCCTTCCTGACTGGATTCAAAAAACAATTGCAGTCCTAAACAAATGCCCAATAGTGGAGTACCCTCAGACACTTTAGTTCGTAGAGTTTCTTTAATTGGATTAAGTTTTTTAAGGGATGTAGCAAAGTTTCCAACACCGGGTAGTGCAATGGCGTCAGCTTGGATTAAGTCTTTTGCAGTGGTACCAATAGATGTAGTTAAACCTGTTTTTTCCAATGCGGTTTTGAGGCTAAGGAGGTTCCCAGCGCCGTAGTCAAATATGACTGTGTGGGTCACTTAGATGACTCCTTTGCTACTGGGTACGCCTTTGCGTCGAGAGTCAAGGGAGACCGCATGGCGAAGTGAGAGTGCGAGGGCTTTAACTGCGGCTTCGGCTTTGTGATGGTCATTACTGCCGTACATGACAAGAATGTGGATGTTGGCTTGTAGGGTTTGGGTTAGGGATTCAAAGAAGTGTACGATATCTTCGGTTGGCATTTCTTCTATTTTTTTGCCTCTGAGTTTGAGGTCAATTTTGGAGTAGGGTCGTTTGATGAGATCAATGGCGACAATTGCAAGTGAGCAGTCCATTGGTGCCGCGGCATTTCCAAAGCGGGTGATGCCTTCGCGTGTGCCTAAGGCTTTGTTTAGTGCTTCGCCTAAGCCCAGCGCGAGGTCTTCTACACAATGGTGTACCAAATCGCCTTGAACAGAGGCGGATATATCAATTAAGCTATGTGTCGCCAATGAAGTCAGCATATGATCAAGAAAGGGCACACCAGTAGTGATTGTGGCTTTGCCTTCACCGTCTATGTTGACTTTGACTCTAACTTCGGTTTCTTTGGTTTTACGGTAAACTTCTTCGGTTCTCATTTTAATCACCTTGAATTTGCTTTAGCGCCTCAATCAGTTTAACATTCATTTCAGGCAATCCCACGGTCACCCGGAAACAGTTTTCATATTGCAAAAGTCGGCCCCATTTCTTTAGCATAATTCCTCGCTTTAACAGTTTCGCATATATTTCATCGGCAGGGGTTTTTGTGTTTATGAGCACGAAATCTGCATGTGAAGTGAATGCCTCTACACCCTTTATTTGGTTGAGTTGCTTTATGAGGTTTTCCCGTTCTGCCACCAGTGCCGCCACAGCAGTCTGTTCTATATCGATGTTGTCAAGCATTTTAATACCCATACGTATGGTAAAACCGCTCACGGGATAAGGTAATGGAGCTCTATCACGTAGAACACCCGCTAACTCGGGGTTGGCAACAACATAACCTAAACGTAACATCGCTAGACCAAAGGCTTTGGAAAATGTACGTAAAATAATCATATTGGGAAATTCTTGTATGCGAGAAACAAAACTATAATTAGCAAATTCACCATATGCTTCGTCGAGAATAACAATTCCGGGAAATGCCTTTGTTAATTTCTCGATGTCTTGGGGTTTCATCTGGTTTGAGGTGGGATTGTTTGGCGAACACAAATATAGTAAACAAGTTTTATCGGAGAATGTGTTTAGCAGGGCATCTGTGTCGAGTTGAAAATCGTCTCGGAGAGGCACTGTGATGTATTCTCCGCCCTGTCGCTTCACACAGAGTCGTGGAATAGCAAAGGAGGGTGTAAATGACACTGCTACATCGTTTGGCTCGATGAAAAGACGTATTATGCGATCTATTAGTTCATCACCTGCGTTTCCCACAGCTATAGAATCTTTGGGAACACACAAATAACTAGACAGTTTTTCGCGTAATTTTGCTTCTTCGTCTTCAGGGTATAGACGTAAATCGATTTCATCGGCTAACTGCTTCATGAGTGTTGTTTGTTTGGCACGGTCAACAAAGAGGTTTTCATTAAAATTGAGTTTGATGATTTTTGACTGGTCAACAACTAAGTGTGTTGCTAAGGCCTCAGGTGTGACATCTACACGGTAGCAATCAAGGTTTTGGAGTTTTGCTAATTTTTGTTTGAACCATGCTTGGTAGGATGTATTCATTACTGGAACCTTGCCTCGATAGCTTTGGAGTGATTGGGAAGGTCCTCAGTATCAGTTAAAACTTTGATTTGGGTACAGACTTTTTCTAAGCCTTCACGAGAACACTCTACAGTACTGACCCGCCGCATGAAGTCAAGAACAGAAAGACCTGAGAAGGACTGAGCAAACCCGCCTGTGGGTAACACATGATTGGTGCCACTAGCATAGTCGCTTAGCGCCACAGGGCTGTAGGGACCAATTAGAATTAAGCCTGCAATGAGGCGTTCAGAGAGTTTTTTAGCATCATTTGTCATGACTTCTAAATGTTCGGCGGCAAATTGGTTAGTTAGCTTAACGGCTTCTTCGATATCGGTGCAGGTGATAATGAAACCGTAGTTGGATAGTGATGCGCTGACTTTTTCTGCGCGGGGGGTAGTGGAAACCAGTTGGGTAAGCCAAGCCTGTACAGTTTGCGCTAATTTTTGTGAAGGGGTTATAAGTGCGCAAACGCTGTCGGTTCCATGTTCAGCCTGTGAGATCATATCATAGGCGATTAGGCGGGCGTCTGCGTACTGGTCAGCTAAGATGAGGACTTCGCTTGGTCCAGCGGGCATGTCTATGGCGGTGTCTTGTGAAACTAAAACTTTAGCGGTTGTAACGTATTTGCTACCGGGTCCAACGATTTTGCGTACAGGAGCAATGGTTTCTGTTCCATAAGCCAATGCAGCAATGGCTTGGGCACCACCGATTTTGTAGATTTCAGTTATTCCACAGATATCAGCAGCAATGAGCACCAGTGGATTCATATGGCCTTCTGAGTCTGAGGGGGAGCATAACACAATTCTGGGTACGTTGGCAATTTTGGCGACTAGTGCAGTCATAACAACAGTACTTGGGTAAGCGGCTTGTCCACCGGGAACATAGCAGCCAACGCTTTCAAGGGGTTGTAGCAGGGTTTGAATCATAATGCCTTCGTTGAAGACTCTGAGGTTGGTTTGATTGAGTAATTGTTTTTGGAAAATGCTGACGCGCCGCTTTATGAACTCGATGGCGATTATTTGTTCTTTGGTGACTTTAAGGTAGGCTTCTTTGATTTCTTGGGGGTTAACTTTAAGAGTGCTTGCAGTGAGGTGGACTTTGTCAAATTTTTGTGCATAATCAAGTAGTGCTTTGTCGCCTTCAACTCGAATATTGTTTATGATAGCTTTTACGTTGAATTCAAGTTCTGCTTGTGCTTTTTGGTCTACTTGCTGTCGACAAAACCAATCCTTGGGCAACTGATCTGAGTTCCACAGTTTTATGGGTGAGCCTTTTTGCATTGAGTTTCGTTTCTCCAAGATATTTCATCTAGAGCCAATACTTGGCGTGGTTCAAATACTACTAAGCCTTGTGCAAGCCGACGGATTTTTGGAAGCAGTCCTATAAAGTTGTCTTTTTCGATGACGGTGTTGACTCCTACCCAGCTGTCGTCTGCGAGGGGTGAAATCGTGGGGTTCTTGAGTGCAGGTAACTCGGTTAGCAGGGTTTGGAGATTTTCTTTTTTAACATTAACAAATATGTGTATACGTTTAGAACCGTCTACGACACCTTTGAGCAACGCAACGATATCATAGATTTTTTCACGTTTTTCAGGGTCGGCGAGTGCTTTTTTGTTAGCGATAAGTATGGCAGCGGATTTTAGAACGGTGTCAATTATCCGCAGACCGTTAGCTTCTATGGTTGTTCCGGTTTCAGTTACATCCATGATACAGTCGCTGTTTTCCGGTGGCTTAGCTTCAGTTGCGCCAAAGGAGAGAAAAATTTTGGCCTTGGGGTTATCGCCCTTTCGCCACCAAGGAGTAACCATCAAAGGATCAGCATCACCAAAACGGGCTTTGTATTCCGGTGTATTTTTGAGGTATTCAGATGCGATGTTGAGGTATTCGGTGCTGACTCGGAAGTTTCGGCCCTGACTCCAGATGGACTCCATAAATTGACCAAGTGTGGTGCCTTCAGGGACACTTTTTGGGACAGCAATGACTAAACGGATTTTACCATATTCGAGATTTTGAAGAACCTCCACATCAGCACGATTTTCTTTTACCCAGTCTTCACCGGTGATGCCTATGTCCTGTAAGCCTTCACTGACAAACACAGGGATTTCCTGGGGACGCAGAACTTTCATTTCGATTTGGGGATCGTTTATGCTTGGACGGTATGTACGGTCAGTTCCGCCGATTTTAAAACCTGATTTGGAAAAAAAATCTGCGGTTGCTTTTTCTAGGGAGCCTTTGGGGATAGCAAATTTCAGTTTATCCATAAATTTTCACCTAAATATTTAGAGTTATACCTAAGGGGTTTTTGTTTTGCGAGAACGTCTTGTTTTGGGACTGCAATTATTTTACAATAACAAATCGTTAAGTTTTCAATGAAGGCAATCGCCTTGTATGAATACAATCCCTCATCATACGTCACTAAGTGGCACCTCAACAACTGACCCACTAATAAAGTATTTCATTAATATTTAACTGTTGAAACAACGCAGAATTGTTATGTGGTGTTTTTTATCTTGAAACATTAAAATAGAGAGCTTTCTTGTGTTAGAAACACTCACGTTAACCCGCAGATAAATACACTATTTCAGTTACACATATTTCAATATATTAGAATGAATCAAGGATTATGTGTTGAGATTCATTGGACATTTATAGGTTTGTTGCAATTGCTCAACTAATTGTTCATAGTCTAATTTTACATTTTGAACATAACCAATATAAAAACTCAACAAATATCAAATATCTAAAAACTGACCATTATATTGATTGGAATAGGGAAAAAAGTACTTAAAAATCCATAAAAAGCCCCAATAACCCCAACGTCATCAGGCTTCGCTAACTGAAAAAAAGGCCACAACTTCACCCCACAAAACATAGTTATTCGTCAAATCAGGTGAGCACGCACCAAAGTTTCCCAACAACACAACATATGGGACAAAAAGAAAACAAACAAATTCCAAGAAACCATCCAAAAATTCTCCAACCCCGGGCAAATAGCAAACATAACCAAACAAACCAAAAAATAACCACCCCAAACGTCCCAAAGGAACAAAATTCACCTGCCAAAATACAACAAAGAATGCTTTAATTTATGACCACCGATGGAAAACCTTTTGCCACCTCAACTGACGACAATACAAAACAAACAAACCATAAAAACCCCACAAATAAAATGCTGCACAAAAATCCCATAGCCCAAAAATAACCCGACTCAACAAAGACAAAAAAGGGTTCTTTGTCAAATCAGGTGGGTAGAGCCAATAAGTTTCGTTGCAGCATATAGTTGTATGAGCCATAATGGAAACATAACCAGTTTAAAGAAGAAACAATAAGCGCACCCACCTAAAATAGCGAAAATGCTACTCTTTTTCGCTAATCACCGCCCACTAATCAGGATGGCTGATAGCTTGATACCATGTCTTTAAGTGTTTCAATAGTTCTTTTGAGAAAAAACGCGGTCACTATTTTCTTCAATAAATTTCCTGACCAATCTTGATTTACTCTTACCACCAAGACCACCGCCACCACGTTTATTGAAATACTCTTCACTAAAGAGTACATATTGTTACCCTTCAAAAATCACTGGATCTGTGATACCTTCTGAGTGTAGTAGATATGTGTAGTATTGACGTTGGTTGGTGATTATTTCCAGTCGGTTTCTGGAGGTTTTCTTACTACAAATCATTGGTTTATTGCTTTTGTGAATTTTGTGATTTCGCCACATGCGACCCAAGCAGCTTTCTACACAACTTTGACTCAAGCTGAGTTTTATGCGATATCTTTTGTAGTCCATAGTCTGCCGTCTTTCAAAATGTCTGCAATTTTGGCTTGAGTTGTTGTAGCACCCAACGATTAACACCATTCATATACTATACAGTTCAACATTTAAGCGATAGTGTGAACGAAAATGTGAACATAAACTAGAAACCTTCAGAGGCACAAACCACAAACGACGCAAATTTAGTCTTAATTGCCAAAAAGTCAGAAATGATCTCGCTGAAAAATAGTGTTCAGTGGACCGGGGGGGATTTGAACCCCCGACCTCTTGAGTGCAAGTCAAGCGTTCATACCAGCTGAACTACCGGCCCATACATGTCAAAATGATACTCCTTTGATATTTAGGTTTTGCCAGCCCGTCACTAATGCTGACAACCAACATAAAAATAGCAAGGACCAAACTTGGTTCAGTTCGGTTTATGCTATTAGCGGTTTTTAGTCTGGGTAACTGCTTTTTATTATCATTTTTGGATAATGGGAATGAATAAAATGTTAATGAGTGTAAAAATAAAGCAGAGAAGCACGATAGTTATATTTCAGTTTGGCATAATTCGATGATATTGTTCTTAGTCAGTTCTATGAGGGTGTGATTATTCGCGTTATACCATTAGTTATCAGAGTTTATCACATTATTTAATATAGTGTTTTGATGTTCTTGAGGGATTGTTTTTGTTTTGTGATCAATTGTAAAGAAAGACAAATAACTAAAAACATGAATTATCATCTGTCAGATGAGAGGATGTACACTGTTTCAACCATGGTTAGAAATAACAACAGTAAGCAACTGTAACATTGATTGCAGTTATTGTCCACAACATATTTTTCAAGAAAACTATCATGGTTGCAAAACATTAACGTTCAATAGCTTCAAAATAGCATTATCCAATGTGCCTAAACATGTGGCGCTTCATTTTTCGGGTTTTGCAGAACCCTTTCTAAATCCGCAGTGCATAGATATGATCGAGTATGCCTACGCACAAGGTTACAAGATTATTTTGTTTTCAACCCTTGTCGGTCTCAAAAGCAAAGATGTCAAAAGACTGAGTCACTGTAATCCTGAAGTGACACTACATCTGCCCGATAATTTGGGGAACGCAAAAATTCCACTAACACAGGCATATAGAGATACATTAACAGCAGCTATAAAACAGCTACGTATCAGCACATTTTATATTATGAATGAACGGTTTATAACAAATGAGCGCGCAGGATCGTGTGCCAATACACAAGAGAGGCACTTGCGCGGTTGGCTTTTTTGTGAAAAGCTCTATGTACCTCAGTTTGTGATGTTGCCCAACTGTGATGTTGTCTTATGTTGTATGGATTTTGGGCTAAAACATCCGCTGGGTAATTTAGCGTCTCAGTCATGGCTAGATATTACCCGATCAGCAGAGTATCAAAGAGTGTGCACAAACCGGTTCAAAACAAAGGGCGATATTTTATGTAGAAGATGTGCGTGGGCTTCAGCAAATTTTAGGACCAGATATTACATTAAACGCGTAGTGCAACGATATCAGGCTAAGCAATGTATAGAGCAGTACCGCAAAAAGTAAAGCTGGAATTCTCATTGTTTTGTACTATACGCGCATATGGGTTGGTTTTAACTTGATTTTGTGAATAATATTTCAACTAAAATATTGACTGTGACTGATGTTATTTTTTATAACCGATATTTTTGTTATAAGACATAATTGCACCATACGCCCATATTCCCGTCATACGTAACTATGTTTCATATAATGATGTAAACTTTTAAAACATGTGATTTAAAAAATTATTAAGCGTAAGGTTTATTAAAATTATTTTCAAATAGTTGAAAATTAAACGCATAGCCACGTATTACAATACAACACCGTGAAATCCTACACATGTTTTTTATGAATACAATTTAAAAGCAATAACTTTTAAAATCAACAAAAATAACAATAAATTAACACACATATATCAAATAATTTTGATTACTGCACCTAACACGCAGTGGTGTGTTTGGGAATACAGGATACATTAGAAATAAAAAATTACGACACGAACAACATATAAAAAATAAGAGTTAACACATAAAAACAAACACAATAAACAACATGTAACAAAAAACGATAAATAATTTTTAGCTCCACATATTACAATTTTGACGAGAACACAAGTCATAAATTCCAAGGAAACCTAATGAACCCCACACCCAGGTAACAAAACGTTTGAGGTATATAGAAACCAAGGAGATACTCTATGCACCGCTAAAAGAAAACCTCAGTTACACTAAAGTAAACACATACGAACAGCTTAACGGGGAAATAACAATTTATCGGATAGCTTCATCTATCCTTTGATCGCGCTTGGTCTTAGTAACTTCTTTGAATAGTTCAAGGCATTCTTCTTTGGTTGGCGCTTCTATGCCTATACTACCATAGGCTCCAATATCGATACGATATTTTTTTCTATCGTCGCCCCGCTCTTCTATTTGGCTTATTTTTACCCTCTCCCTTACACTTTACAATTTTTATTGTACTGAAATGGATAACTAATTATACTCCACTTATAAGGTTAATCCCGACCCACACCCAAAAACACGCGACTTTTTGGCATCAAAAACTACAAACACCGCATTTCGCATATACCGCCCCAACCGGGGAACCAAACCCATAGCATCGGTTCCCAATTTACAAACCAAAACAAACTCAAAAAACCCCAACGATTCCACAGCAATAACATCACGATTTAACCGCGTCCGTTCAAGCACCTCAGAAACCAACTCCGCAGAGGTCCGCAACACAATAAGCCTATCAAGAAGTGACAAAGACCAACCCTGCAGTTTCACCACCTGTTCAACTGACAACTCAGCCTCCAAAACATCCGCACTTTTTGAAATAATCTTAACACCAAGAGGCACCCCCTCAGTTATAGCATACGCTTCGGCAATTTGCTTGAGACCAACATTTTCATCACCCGCAAGCTGTGACTGCAAATTTAACAATGACACCCCCACTTGTACAACTCTAGGTTCAAAAACCCCAATATCCACCATCAACCGCTGGTGTTCCACATCAAGTTTAGAAACATACCCCTTGAGCACCATACCATCTTCCACTAGATTAAAACCAACAGGACAGACACCAAGTTCTCTACGCATATAGGCAGCAGCAACAGCTTCATCTTCACCTTCAACAGAAACCTTCACCCAGCGATTAACAGGATTACCCAAAACTTTTACGTCTATATCCAGGTCAGCAAATTGATTATGCAAAAGGTCATCTATTTGTCGTAATTGACCACCGTTCCAAGCCTTTGTGAGCAATGTTAAATTAATCATGAGATTCGCCTAGCAAACTTGATATTTCTACATGGAGCCTTCTAACTCTTTCTGCCGCCGCTCCAAAACCCGCCCTTTGCAACCGCTCAATTTCAACATCTATGGGGATAACATCAACATTATCAATGCGTTTATCAGCATAACAAACAATTTTTTCCTCCAGGGTCTGAGGAGTATAGTCATCTTTGGGCCAGCCTAACCGGTTGGCTTCGGCGGCGGTTATACCCGCACCTACATGCCGCTTAACAATGTTTACTATGGATTTTGATAGCCCGAGTTTTTGGATAATTTGTGCACCTATTAAGGAATGATCAACACCGTGAGTTTTTGAGCGCCCAATATCATGTAACAAAGCGCCTGCTTCAATAAGGGTCAAATCAATTGCGAGTCCTTTGCTTTGAAGTCTGTGAGCTGTTTCTAAGGCATAATTTGCAACAGCGATGCAGTGACTGATAACTGGGGGGGAACAATTGTTTTCTCTGAGAAATGCAATTGCTTGCTCCCGGCTTGGAAGCTCTGAGTTCACTTTACTCGCCTAGTTCTCTGCGCAAGATTTCTACTTTTACAGAGAGTCTATTGATCATATCTTCGTTGGCAAAATGTGAGAGAGATTTACCACAGCCAGAACAGTGAAAAACTAGTTCTACGGCTTCTTCGAAGGGGATACGTTTGCACTCTTGGCTACCGCAGTAGTAGAAATCGTGATTTTTCTCGTATTCTAAGCGTACGTTGAGTTTTTCAAGAACCCGTCTTTTTTGGCTCAGAATAAAACCTTCAAGTTGGTCAGGTTGGAGTTTCCAGTGGAAAATGAACCAACCGGTTTTAGGGTCGCGGGTGCGTCTGAGACTGACCAGTGAGTGGTCGTAGAGTTTGTAGAGGATTTTGCGCACACTGTTTAGGCGTATGCCAGTTTTATTGGCGATTTCATCATCTGTGATTTCTTCTACGCCTTTTAGGTGGTCGATAAGTTTTACGGCATCTTCGTCTCCAAGCGCCAAGGCCACTTTATTTAAGGTTGTATCATCAATAGTTGATAACATGCTCGAAGTTCCTTTTGACACTTGCAATACTACATCATGCCACAATAAAACTCTTCTTACACGGTCTCATGAAATTCAAGGTTTGTTTTAATTTCCTTACCGCGTTCTTTGGGGACGATGCTGATTTTGGCTTTTTCAAAGGGTTTATTTAGCTCTTGGCCGCCAAAGTAGCGATCCAAAAAAATGGCAAGAGCAGAACATTCTGAGTGGGGTTGATTTCCAACAGCAACATTGAAATCAGAAATTTCTTCGGAGTAGAATTCTCCCGGGACTTTTTGACTGCCCATCAAGAGCAGGATGTCTTTATTTTGTGCTTTAATACGGCTCATGACATTACTGGCTTGGATGTTTTCGCCATAAGCGGTTAGATGCACAATTATACCCCCCTCGTTTTTCCACTTTCGGATCATACTTTTCCAGGGAAGAGCCATTTCAAATTTGAAACTACCGCCCCATGCCTGGGTGATTTTGGATACCGTTTCTTTAATATGATTGTCAGCTACGTCGGCTAAAATAAAACCGGAAGCACCCAAGGCCCTTGCTGTCAAAGCCACATGCGTGGTTAATCTTACGTCACGTTGGACACGGTGACCCCATCGTAGAATTGTGATTTTTACAGGAACAAAATCAGGTGAGCTGGAAGGTTCCATGTAAATCCTGCACTTTTCTTTTTATCTGCTCTATCACTGACGGTTCAGCCTCAAGGGTAATACAAACGAACTCATTTGTAAATTCTTCTGCATGGATATCGGCTTTTTGGTGTACCCAGGAAATAAAAGGCATAACATTGTTGCTAAGGGGCACACTAAACTCTGCAGATATATAGTTTTCAAGCACATGAAGAATGTGTTTTTTGAGTACGTCAAGGTTTGTTTTGCATTTTGCTGAGAGCAAAAGAGGGTTTTTGATGTTATCTTTGAGCATAGCAAGTTTTTCTGCTTGCTCAAGGGGTTTGAGACAGTCAATTTTGTTGAGCACCGTTACAATTGGGATTTCAGAGGCTCCGAGACGTTCGATGGTTTCAAGACAGATATTGTTTTTTTTCTCGATAACATTTAGGGGTTCATTTAAGTCTACGACAAGAACAATAAGATTAGCAAATATGGTTTCCTCAAGCGTTGAGTGAAACGCCTCAATAAGTGATATGGGAAGACGGTCAATAAAACCTACAGTGTCAGTTAAAAGAAAACGGCGGTCGCTAAATTCAAACATACGCGTCTGTGTAGAGAGCGTTGTAAAGAGACTTTTATCAACCAGAGCCGTTTCATCTGTGAGAGTGTTAAAAAGAGTGCTTTTCCCTGCACTAGTATAGCCTGCTAGCGAGATGGTCAAAAAACCTAACTCCGTCCGTCTGTCTCTTTGCAAAACCCGTTTTTCACGTATACGACCAAGTTTTTTACGTATAGTTTGCATTTGCAATTTGATGGCATCACGGTAGATGTCAGCTTCGTAAACACCCACACCCATAAATCCAGGTTGCTCACTCCCCCTAGAGAGACGCACTTTTTCTCGGGCATGCTTGAGCTCGTTTTGAAGGGTAGCAAGCTGGATTTGCAACTGGGCCTCAGTTGTAGTTGCACGTCTGCGAAACAGTTCAAGAATAAGCTGAAAGCGATCGATAACTTCAACATGAGTAGCTTTCGCCAAATTATAGTTTTGCAGTGTCCGAAGAGAGTTATCAAAAATTACTTTTTGTGCACCAGTTTCTTCAACCAGTTTGACAAGTTCTTCAACTTTACCGGCACCAATTTGATATCGCGAATCGGGTCTACGGGTCTGCTCCATTGTACCAACAACAATGTAGCCAGCCGTCTGGGCTAAACTTTTGAGTTCCTCCAAACTGGATTCTTCACGATTCAACCTACGCTGAACTAAGACAGCTTTCGTCTACGGGAAACCTCCCCACGGGGTTTATTCATATCAATGAGATCCCCAAAAGTCAAGCCTTCACCACCTTTTTTGGGTACAGCATCGGTAACTTTTTCGTCTGCAATTGGAATCATCAAAGTGATTTTTAGGGCGTGTTCTAGTTTATTTGCAAGTTGATTATTGGGTGCTACTTTACCAGTTTCGATATGACGAAGCACCGAAGTTTTTTCATTAATCTTTTTGCCTAAATCTTCGTGGGATAAACCCAATTTTTCTCTTGCCAAACGAATCTTAGAAGCATAATCATCAACAACTTCAGTGGTTATCTGCACCTGCGCGACCGAAGGTTTCCTCATGATACTTGGGATATGAGCATATGATTTAGTTGGACTGGACGATGAAACGGCAGTTTCCTCATACACCACGACTTTGCCGTGTTTGGAACATTCAACACACACAGTCAACTTGGCACCTTCGATTACTGCACGTACAGGGTCAGTGTGGATTTTGCGTCCGCAAACTTCACATCGCATCTAAAATAGTCACCTTTCAATGAGTTTATTATGTTGTTATGTTTATACTTGTCGAATTAACATCACCCCACGGTATGATAAACTCATGGAAAGAACAAAACAAAAAATCCGATGCATCGCAGACTATCAATTCGGCAAAGGAACGGGGGCTAAACTATTCCCTGAAAATATAGAAATCCAGTATTCCCCTCGAACCGGTAAAATACGCTACATCAATTTAGACGGTGAACGTCTAGCGACCCTGCGCCCCACCGATGGCAGACTATCTTTGAGCATACAAGCAGCTCAAACTATGACAAACCATATCCCAGAAGCAAAATGTTTTGTAACTGTACAAAACACCGTAGCACCCTATATCGCCAAAGGCGGAGACGTGTTTGCCATACATGTTGTAGCAGTTGATGAAGAAGTGGGTGCTAAAGATGAAGTTATCGTCATAGATGAAAACCGCCAAGTCCTCGCAGTTGGCCGCACCCTACTCTCTAGCAGTGAGATTTATGCATTCAAAACAGGAGCCGCCGTCAAAACCCGCCATGGCATAAACAAGAGCTAAACTGTTTTTGACCAAAAAATGCAAACATAGAGTGGTTACAACCAAAAGTCTTGACCAAAAAAACCAAATGGTAGTTAAATTTATCAAGTTCTAGTGCAGATATCTGTGTAAGTAAGTGAGTAATTATGCATAGACGTATAAATCCTCGGGAACAAAAACGTATGATGCAACGCATGGGTATGAATATGGATAGCGTACCCAATGTGGAGCAGGTTATCATCCGGACAGCTGACAAAGACATAGTTATCGATGAACCAGAAGTGGCGATTCTACAGGTTCAGGGACAAAAAATGTATCAAGTTATTGGTGGGCAAGTAAGTGAGCAAGCACCTTCAGCCCGAGGTACCATGACGCCAACAAAGCCCATATTCAGTGAAGAAGATGTACAGCTCATCGCAGACCAAACCGGCAAAAGTCTCGATAAAGCACGTGAAGCACTCAAAGAAGCTGACGGTGATTTAGCCAAAGCCATTCTACTGCTCACCTAATCTCCCTCTTATATCATAGATTCCCGTTAATACATTATGTTGGCGGGTTCATTTTTAGATCTTTGTAGAACTGCTTTTGCTTTTCAGTCACTTCACCCACCTCAAATACCAATTATGATACAAAAAACACTCAATAACATCCACTGATCAATCGAACCCGGCGACGTGTAAGCCTTAAACAACCCCGCTGCGGCATATACCACTTAATATAGGACAAATAAATCAACCCACATAACAAACAACCCCACCAACCCTGCTCAGACGACACAACACCCGCCGCAAACTCGAATGAACACATTCCCAAACGCTTCCTCAACCAAATCCCTATCAATACAACTCCAAAACCCCAACAGAGCCCAACTCCCCAATAGACAAAAGTGCAAAAAACCCAAAATAACGCTTAGTCCTACGCAGTAAATACCTGATTTCCCGGATTTATTATACACCGGTTGATGGAAATCCACGAAAAGAATTGGAATTATAAAAATACCTGTAAAATACGCCTTAAACAATACGACCTATACATAATTAAATTTGAATTATACACATGTTTTGTTTAATCATTAAACGTTGTTTTGAAGCGTTTTTTAAAAACCAAACGCATTTATCAAATAGTTCCCACATTTGTGTATAAATTTTGTGGGAATTTAGGTAAATAGAAATGCAGACTACGCAAAAACTCCGATAAAATTCATCAAAACCACTACATACAGCAATAGGAAAGGGTTGTACGCTATCTACAGTGCTTAGTATGTTGTTTTTTGACTTTTGTACAGTCTGAAATGTGATCGACTCTCTAAACACCCCCCAGACTGCCCGAAAACTAACACAAATCCCAGAAAAACAAAAAAAGAACTGCTTTTCTCCGTCCGTTTACACCAAAAACACAAAAAATTCTAGTTTTCAGACAGTCTCCCCGCGAAGCTATCCCCTACCCAACAAGCAGTAACTGGTCTGTTCTTCGAATTTCGGTTCAGAAACCAACTAAACAAAAAGAAAAATCCGGGCCTTTTAAAATTCCATAAAAAGGACACAAACTCAGTTATATAAATTCGTTAACCATAAAAAAGAATGTTGATGAATATTATTCTTTGTTCCAAAGCGCTTCAAATAAATAGAAATAAAAATATGTTGATAAATACGGCTACCATTGTTTCCAAGGTAGATCGTCCATATATTCGTTTAGACTACGAATGCTATTGCCGTTTTTGTCCTTTTGTTTGAGTACCTCAACTAGTGCTTCAGCTAATTGTAAATTTGTGATAACCGGCACGTTAAATTCTACTGCTTGTCGGCGAATGGTATAGCCATCGGTTATGATATCAGTTATGCTCGAGCGTTGGTTTGCGATGGGTACGTTTATAACGAGATCTATTTTGCGTTCTTGGAGATAATCAAGAATGTTGGGTGTAACTTCGGGATCTTTGACCTTATGCAGGACCGTAGTGTTTACATCGTTTTTATTGAGAACTTTGGCAGTGTTAGCAGTCGCATAGATCTTAAAGCCCATATCAAGAAGGGATTTTGCAATAGGAACCACCCGTTTTTTGTGGTCTTCATCACCACCCACACTAATAAGTACCGAGCCGCCTTTTGGGGGAACCGTGAATTCTGCAGATTGAAGAGCTTTAAAGAATGCATCTGAAAAGTTTTCACCCAGACATGCCACTTCGCCGGTGCTTAACATTTCAACACCAAGCACGGGGTCAGCACCGCTTAGCCGCATGAAACTAAACTGGGGCACTTTGACGCCAACATGGGGTGTGATTTTCATAGGAGAAAGTTCAAGGTCTATTTTTTTGCCCATCATCGCTAAAGTGGCAAACTCGATGAGGTTTATGCCGCGAGTTTTGCTTACAAAAGGCATAGAACGACTGGCTCTTAGGTTACATTCGATAACGTTGACAACATCATCTTTAACAAGATATTGTATATTATAGGGGCCATGGATTTTGAGTGCTTTAACAATGCTTATGGTTGCGGTTTCGATGTCTCTTTGCACTTCGGGCTTTAGTGCCTGAGGCGGTATGGTCATAGTAGCATCGCCGCTGTGGACACCTGCGTTTTCGACGTGTTCCATGATAGCGCCGATGAAAACATTTTCGCCATCTGAGACACCGTCAACTTCGACTTCTTTGGCGCCGTTAATAAATTTACTGATGACCACTGGATGGTCACGAGAAACTTTGGCGGCCAAATTAAGAAAGTTTTCCAAAACCTCTTCGTTGTAGGCAACGCGCATAGCTGAACCAGATAGTACATAGCTTGGACGTACCAACACAGGATAGCCAATTTTTGCTGCAAACCGCTTAGCTTCTTCGATGCTTTGAAGTTTACTCCAGCTAGGCTGGTGGATACCAAGCTGGTCAAGTAGAGCGCTAAATTTGCTTCGGTCTTCTGCTAAATCAACGTTCTGTGCAGAGGTTCCCAGCAACTTAACACCTGCTTCTGAGAGGGACATAGAGAGGTTATTTGGGATTTGTCCACCAACACTTGTGATGATACCCAAAGGGTTTTCTTTTTCGTAGATATCAAGAATACGTTCAGTTGTGAGTTCTTCAAAATAGAGTTTATCAGATACATCATAGTCAGTACTGACGGTTTCAGGGTTATAATTAACCATGATAGCTTCTTTAATACCGTTTTTCTTGAGCGCCCAAATTGTGTTAACACCGCACCAGTCGAATTCAACGCTACTACCAATGCGAAAAACACCTGCACCCAAAACGATGACTTTATTTGGAGTTTTAGTAAATTCAATGTCGTCCTCGTCACCGCCATAGGTAAGGTAGAGGTAGTTAGTTTTTGCAGGCCACTCTGCAGCTAAGGTATCGATCTGTTTTACAACGGGAATAATACCTGCGTTTTTACGGTAAGTACGGATTGTTGTTTCATTGGTTTTCTGGCACACTGCAATCTGTGCGTCACTAAAGCCAAGACGTTTAGCTTCGCGGATGATTTCGACAGCGGTGATTTCTGCGAGGTTGAGGTTTCTGAGCTGAGTTTCCATATTGATAATGTTTTGGATTTTGTAAAGGAAAAAGGGGTCTAATCCGCTTAAGCGATAGATTTCCATAACGGGAATGCCGACCTTGAGAGCCTTGACTAGTTTGTAGAGCCGCTCATCAGTGGGGTTAGCAACTGCGTCGCGCAGATGTTCTTCTGATTCTGGTTCTTCGTCTTCAGGATTGCAGACGATACCAATTTTTCCGGTATCAAGCATGCGTACGGCTTTTTGGAGGACCTCTTCAAAGCATCTACCGATGGCCATGACTTCTCCGACACTACGCATCTGAGGTCCGATGTGACGGTCGGCGTTTCTGAATTTTTGTAGGTCCCATCGAGGGAGTTTAATGGTTATGTAGTCAAGAGTCGGCTCAAAGCAGGCCGTTGTGACTTCAGTGATTTTGTTAATCAATTCAGGAAGGTTGTAGCCTAAGGTTAGTTTGGTTGCGATGTATGCAAGGGGATATCCAGTGACTTTGCTAGCAAGTGCGCTACTGCGGGACATACGGCTGTTAACTTCGATGACTCGGCATTCCTCAGATTTTGTGTTGAGGGCCCATTGTATGTTGCATTCGCCCACTATGCCTAACGCGCGGATAGCGTTTATTGATATGGAGCGGATTTTGTGACATTCACGATTAGTCATGGTTTGTGAGGGTGCCACTACAATACTGTCGCCTGTGTGGATGCCCATGGGATCAAAGTTTTCCATGTTACATACCGCTAAACAGTTGTCAGCATAATCACGCATGACTTCGTATTCAATTTCTTTCCAGTGGCCCACGTATTCCTCGACAAGGACTTGGTTGATACGGCTTTGTGCAATACCTATAGTAGCGATTTCTTTGAGTTCTTTTTGGTTGTGGGCAACACCGGCACCTTTACCGCCTAGTGTGTATGCAACACGGACCATAATGGGGTAGCCGATTTCGTCGGCGATCTCAAGCGCTTGCTTTACGCTAGTGGCAGCTCTGCTTTTGAGGTAGGGTATGCCAGCTTTTTCCATGGCACGACGGAATCTTTCTCTGTCGCCTGTGTCCTCAATTGCTTGAACGGGAGTACCTAAAACTTTTACGTTATATTTTTGTAAAATACCCGTTTTTTCAAGTTCTAAGCCGCAGTTAAGCGCGGTTTGTCCGCCAAATCCTAAGAGGATACCGTCAGGGCGTTCTTTTGCAATGACTTTTTCAACATAGTAGGGAGTAACAGGGAGCAAATAGACTTTCCCGCTGAGCCGGGGATCGGTTTGGATGGTGGCTATGTTGGGATTTATGAGAATAGTTTGAATGCCCTCTTCATGTAGTGCTTTTATGCATTGACTACCACTGTAGTCGAATTCGGCAGCTTCTCCGATTTTAATGGCACCACTACCTAGCACCATAACTTTTTTTATCCAATCAAATTTTGGCATTTATGGTGCCTCCATAGTTTTTGCGAATTTATCAAACCAAAAATCAGTATCATAGGGTCCAGGTGAAGCCTCAGGATGCCATTGTACAGCAAAAACGGGTTTAGTTTTATGACGTATACCCTCAAGGGTTTTGTCATTAGGATTAACAAACCAGGGTTCCAGCGGGGTCTTTTTGAGCGATTCGGGGTTTATAGCGTACCCATGATTTTGTGTGGTGATATAGCAACAATTGTTATCTAAGTCTTGGACGGGCTGATTTTGTGCACGGTGTCCGAATTTGAGTTTATAGGTGTCTCCGCCCAGAGCTAATGCTAGGATTTGTGCGCCAAGACAGACCCCCATGATAGGTATTTTTTCGCTGAGTTCTCGAATAGTGTCAATTGTCTTTGTATATAGTTTGGGATCTCCTGGACCATTACTGATGAACACACCGTCGGGATGATAGTTGAGGATTTGTGTAGCAGAGGTATCATAGGGAACTCGTACGACAGTTATACCTCGTTTGAGAAGGCTACGTATGATACTGTATTTGACGCCACAGTCGATAAGTACCACTGTTTTTTTGCCTTCTATATTGTAGGTAAGGGCATTTTTGATTGATACTTCTTTGACGAGGTCGATTTGGTTAGGATTGGCTATGTTTTTGCTGTTCTTTTTGAGGGCATCTATGTCTGGTTCTTCGTTTTCCTCAAACACTTGAAGAATTCCCAGCATGGTGCCATGTGTTCGTAATTTTTTAGTGAGGCGTCGTGTGTCTATGCCATAGATACCGGGTACACCTTCATCGGTGAGCCATTTGTCAAGGGTGCGTGTAGATGCCCAGTGGAAGGGTTCGTGACAAAGTTCATGAATAATTACGCCCTGAGGTTGAATGTGGTCGGATTCGAAATGGAGGGGAAAACCCAGATGTGTTTGTTTGTCTGGAACGCCATAGTTACCAACCAAGGGGTAAGTGAAAGTTAAAATCTGCCCCTTATATGATGGATCAGTTAAGGCTTCGAGGTATCCGACCATCTGTGTAGAGAAGACCACTTCGCCGGAGACTTTTGCGGTCGTACCGAAACCTTTTCCGGTGAATAACGTACCGTCTTCAAGCAACAAAACTGCTTTTTTGTTTTTTATATTATTGAATGCGCTATATTGTTGAGCCAAGGCCCTATTTCACCATTCAGTTTAAATTTTCAAGTTCTATAGTTTATTGAGAGTTCATAGAGTATTTCTTGATAGAGCATCTAAGTGTGTTCCCAACATCATTTGGGCATCTGAGTTTTCGATGGCTTTTGGGTTTAGCGGCGGTTTGTTTTGTATGTTGAGAGCTCTTTTAACTTCCGCGGGGGAAGTTCACATTATACTTTATACGTTTCGATTAGTTTGTATAGATTTATGCATGAAACGCTGCATACACTTTTAACCGCTAATCTGGTTTCTACCACAATTAGGCAGATATCCAAGTAACTGAGATACACAGCAACGTTTAACGTTTGCGTTCCTCAATCAACAACTTCAACACCCCATAATCTTGCGTGAAAAAAGAAAAACAACACAGTATTTGTTAACGCCATATTGACAACATAGCAAACGTGCAAGAGTTAATACGAATTTCGGGTCATCTAATTTTAAAGTTTATTTGAAACAAACATATATGGACACTATATTTTTAGAAGCGACAACTTACCTAACAAGCTTTAAATGTCCCAGCCGATACAGCAAAGAACACCATGACAACCGCCCAAGAAGTCCGAAATCATCTGCGAAACAAACCATACTTACTTGAAGCCCTCGAAAAAGGCATTGTTAACCTCAGCGAACTTGCCCGCCAACTACAAACAGAACTCAAAACCAGCGACAATAGTGCCATAAAAGCCGCCCTTCGCCGCTACAGTGAAGACCTCCAAAAACACAGACAAAAAAGAGAAGAAAAAGTTCTCCAACTCCTCAAACGCAGCAGTATAGCAGTATATGACCGCAAATCCGTCATAATAACCGCAAAAGAACTCAGCTCCGAACAGGGCATGAAAGTAGACCTGCTTGACAAATTCGTCTACCTCCTTGACCGAAATAACCTGCCCGAACGTATAACCGCCTTGGTTAAACACGAAAACTGCACAATGATCGTTGTACATTCACCCGAAGAACTAGAAGCAACACCGGGAGTCATCGCGTTTTTAGCAACTTTGCTAGCAGAACAAAACGTTAACATAGTAGAGTTCATTTCTTGTTGGACAGAAACCATTTTGGTGATTGATAAAAAAGACAGCCTCAAAACCTATGAAGTTTTATCAAATTTAGTGGGCTAATAAGCTTGTGTCAACACCAAAATTTTTAATATACTAGCCGACTAATTTTTCATTACAAAGAAGATAGAAAAATATGGTCCGTCAAGAATGTATAAACTGCAAAGCAACCTACGGCATAGATGACATTGTCTATTTTTGCAAAAAATGCGGAGACATACTTGAAATCAAATTCGACATAAACGAATTAACCGAAAACATAGATATATATGACTGGAAAACTAAGCCCATTTCTGTGTGGCGTTATCGCCCCTTTATGCCCATCCATGAATCCGCTAAACTAATAACACTTGGCGAAGGCGGCACAGGCCTGCACCACTCCGAACACTTAGGTACGGAGCTATGTATCAACAACCTCTACATCAAAAATGAGGGAGAAAACCCTACAGGCAGCTTCAAAGACCGGGGCATGACCGTTGGCGTAACTAAAGCCATCGAACTGGGTGCACGTCACGTAATCTGCGCTTCTACAGGCAACACCTCAGCAAGTCTTGCCGCATACGCTGCCCGTGCAGGTATCCGGTGCACGGTACTTATCCCCTCAGGCAAAATTGCCTACGGTAAACTCAGCCAGGCCATGATACACGGCGCTAAGGTTCTCCAAGTTAAAGGAAACTTTGATGAAGCATTAGAATTTGTGTTCAAACTTGGCGAAAAACACAAAGAAATCTATCTACTCAATTCTATTAACCCCTTTCGTATTGAAGGCCAAAAATCACTGGGGTATGAAATTTGTGACCAATTAAACTATGAAACACCAGATGCCATAGTTATCCCAGTGGGCAATGCAGGCAACATCAGTGCCGTTTGGAAAGGACTCACAGAATTCTATCAACTCGGCTTAATCAAAAAACTACCCAAGATGATAGGAATTCAGGCTCAAGGCTCCGCACCCATCGCACATGCCATCAAAACAGGCAATGATAAAATCATCCCAGTTGAAAACCCCGAAACCATAGCCACCGCTATCCGCATCGGTGCACCCGTAAGCTGGAAAAAAGCCATCAATGCCATCCAAGAATCCCACGGCACCGCTGAAACCGTCACTGATGAAGAAATCCTTGACGCACAAAAAACATTGGCACGCATTGAGGGCATCTTTGTAGAACCGGCATCAGCTTCCTCCATCGCTGGCCTCAAAAAACTGATAAAAAAAGGCATAGTGTTAGAAAACGAAAAAATAGTTTGCATTACTACAGGACACGGCTTAAAAGATCCTGATACCGCCATCAAACAAAGCGAAAAACCCATAGAAGTTGACGCAAACATAGAAGCCATAGAAACAACATTAGACTTAAGGAAAGCAATACTTGCAAGGTGATTTGAATGAGAATTATTTTAATTGGTTATGGCGTCGTCGGCAAAGGCGTAACGACAATTCTTTCGCAAAAATACGTTGAAAAAGTAAGAGATTGCGGATTTAACCCCAAAATCGTAGCTATCTCAGACATTGATGGCGCAGTCATAAATTCCCAAGGCCTAAGCCCCGAAAAACTCGAAACAATAAAACACCGAGGCTATCCAATATCAGCAGACCCAGAATTTGGCAATCCAGGCCTAAAAGCAATAGAAGTCATTGAATCAGTTGAAGCCGAAGTTGTCGTCGAAGTCACCCCGGTAAACATCCAAACCGCAGAACCAGCAATCTCTCACATAATCAAAGCCTTCAAAACAGGTAAACACGTTGTCACCACCAATAAAGGACCACTAGCCCTAGCAATGCCAGCACTCACCGAACTGGCCGACTATAACAACGTATACCTACGGTTCAGTGGCACAGTTGGCGGCGGCACCCCCATGTTAGAATTTGCCAAGCAATGCCTTGCTGGCGATCGAATAAGAGCCATACGAGGCATCTTCAACGGTACAACTAACTATATACTCACTGAAATGGGTCAAAACCAGGTATCTTTCCAAGAAGCATTAACAAACGCCCAAAAACTAGGCTATGCCGAACGCGAACCATCCATGGATATCGATGGGTTTGACACCGCGTGCAAAGTGGTTATCCTCTCAAACTGGATCATGGGTAGAAAAATCACGCTCAAAGATGTGGACCGTATAGGCATCCGCGACATAACATTACAGACACTAGAGGAAGCCGCCAAACGGGGTAACACTATCAAACTCATCGGGTCCATCGACAACAATAAACCCAGCGTGAAACCCATAGAAATCGCCAAAACCCATCCCCTCTGCGTCAGTGGTGTTCTCAACGCCGTAACTTTTACTACTGAATATGCCGGCGAGCAAACATTAGTTGGCAGGGGTGCAGGAAGCATTGAAACTGCAGGAGCAGTTTTAAGAGATCTCCTAGACATAAGACATAAGTTAGCTAATCGGATGCTAAATATCAATTCGGAGTCCTACAAATGAAGTTAGTTATGAAGTTCGGAGGCACCAGTGTCGGCTCAGGCATAAATATCCGCCGTGTAGCTGGCTTAGTCACAGAGTATGCTAAAGATAATAAAATAGTCGTTGTTGTTTCGGCATTAGCAGGTGTCACTAACAGCCTTATTGAAACAAGCTACCACGCACAAAAAAGTGATGAAAAACACATTCAGACATTCACCGCAAATTTGCTAACAAAACATACAGATGCCATCAAAGAGGCTATTACCAGTAAAGCAATTCAAAAAGAAGTTATAGATATTACCGTGAAAAGTATAGCTGAACTAGAAAAGATTCTAACAGGTATCTGCTATATCAGTGAGTTGACACCAAAATCTAAAGACTACGTTATGTCCTTTGGAGAACGGTTGTCTGCACCGATTGTTTGGGGAGCCATAAAAGACCATAACGTCCAAGCCCAATGGTTTACAGGCAAAGATGCAGGTATAGTCACTGATAGTAACTTTGGTGATGCGGATCCCTTGATGAACTATACGTCTCATCTCGTCCGAGAACGTCTCAGCCCTTTGCTTGAAAAAGGTATAATTCCAATCGTCACCGGCTTCATCGCGGCCAATCAGGATGGCATTGTCACCACAGTTGGACGAGGCGGTTCAGACTATACCTCAACCATACTGGGCGTTGCACTTCAAGCTGACGAGGTCTGGATATGGACAGATGTCGACGGTATAATGACTACAGACCCAAAAATTGTACCTTCGGCCAAGATGTTACCACAGCTTAGTTATCAAGAAGCCACCGAGATGGCGATTTTTGGTGCCAAAGCCATGCATCCCCGCGCACTGGGTCCAGTGAGCAAAGCAAACATTCCGGTAAGAATTCGCAATACCGCCAATCCCAAAAACCACGGCACTCTCATCACCAAAGAACCCCAATCAGGTGTAACAGAGGCTGCCAAAGCAGTTGCCATAATAAAAGACGTTGCCATGCTAAATGTGTATGGAGCCGCGATGGTTGGAGCGCCAGGTAGCTATGCTAAAGTCTTTGAGGTACTGGGTAGAAATGGCATAAATGTCATGATGATATCAGCCGCAGCCTCAGAAGCAAATATATCCCTAATAATCAAACGGGACTTGCTGGGCAGAGCCATTAGTAGCCTTGAAATTGCTCTACAAGAACATGGCGGCATAATCAGTGAAGTCACCACAGAAGATGACGTTGCGGTTATAGCAATCATAGGTGCCAACATGAAAGGCACTCTTGGTGTTGCCTCAAAGATTTTTAGCACTGTTGCCAAGAAAGGCATAAACATCCACATGATAGCACAAGGAAGCTCAGAACTTAACATCAGCTTTGTTGTTAAAGAAAAAGATGGAGTTGCAGTTGTACAAACAATACATGAAGAATTCAATCTCGACAAAATATAATACCCTCATATTTTTCCTTCTGCACCGTCTTGTCTGTACACATTAAAACCACGGTAGCCTAAGAGCACTTTTAACACCAGCACACTATACCTGCTACAAAAATCGGCAACTATACCAACAACCATACCAATGCACACCAAACCAAGAAGAGGGGTAAACAAAGTTTATGTGCAGTAAATACATTTGACTATTGAGCGTACAATATTGACGACCCCTGAAACCGAAAACACAAAAGCCCAACCCCCCAAAACAGAAAAAGAAAAAACTATAGAAATAGGGTTTCCTCTGATTATCATCCGAACCAAACGTTTCGCAAAATTTTTCGATAAATTAGGAGCCTTTCGAACATCACATTACATTTCATGGATTTTTGTAGCACTTGTGCCCTTCATAGCCGGAATAGCACTCTATCTTGTAGTAAACAGCCTTATTGCTCTGCTAAGCAATCCCGCAGTTGGCGAAATTACACGCGACTTAGGACCCCAAGGAATACTAATGATACCAGGACTAAATCCCATGTTGCCCATTGTTTATGGCTGGATTGCTTTAGTGGCGGCTATAGCAATTCATGAGGGCGCTCACGGTATCATTGCTCGTAACGTAGGCTTTAACGTTAAATCAAGCGGGTTACTGTTCTTTTTGATTATCCCCATTGGCGCATTTGTCGATGTTGATGAAGAGCAAATAAAAAAGGCTAAGGCCCGCCCCTCACTCAAAGTGATGGCTGCTGGAGTTGGAGGAAACATCGTTATTGGCGCAATTTGTTTAATGTTGCTTATGGTTTTGGTAGGCGGGTTGAGTCCGGCTGTCAATGGTGTATATATTAACAGTGTTATGGAAGGAATGCCTGCACAGGAAGCAGGGCTTATGCCTCGAGATGTTTTTATCTCAATTGATAATGTTCCAATCAATAACAATACAGATATTCAAACGATAATAGGTAATAAAACCGCAGGCGATACGGTACTAGTTGAGGTAATGAGAGGGGACAATTGGCAACAGCAGTATTCAACCAATGTTACGCTCACAATTTCAGACAATCGCACCATTATGGGAATAACCACCCAAAACCTACAAACCGAAGCCCGTCTGGAAAACTATCAAACAATGTCCATAGAAAGAATTACAATGTATATAGTTCCGCCAACTCTTGCCGCGGGAGTTGTGCCGTATTCTGATTCTCTATCACCTTTCTACACCCATGCAATTGGCCCTTCATGGGCAATTGTGGCAAACACGCTGTTTTGGTTGTGGTTTGTTAATCTTAACCTCGCCATATTCAATGCCTTACCGATTTACCCGATGGACGGGGGTAGAATTTTGGATATAGCCCTCAAACGCTTGATGGGTAATCGATTAAGTGAAAAAACAATCCGGAGAATAACTTTGAGTGTAACCCTGCTGTGCGTAGCGTTGATCATTTCAACTATAGCATTACCCTTCATACTTCCCTACATACTTTAATCGGGTCTTTTTCACCATTGGACAAGATTCATGCAATAGCTACCTCAAAAGCACACACAAATAACAATGTGATCAAATAACCCGCTCAGATTGACGCAGAAATTAATGATTCACATATCGCACCACGTTTTTAGTTTTTCATTAAATAAGCGCGTAAAATCAATAAATTATGGATAGCATATAATAGTTATATGGAAGTAAGACATACATGGATGTGTTTAGAGAATAAATAAAAACACCCCAAATAATAAAAAAATTTGAAATATAATGTGTTATAAAATCTGTAAAAATATAATATAATGATAGATCATTGTTTTAATTCAAACAATAATATCAGAGACATTTGGTTGTAACAAACACCCGCCAAATGACGTATAAATAACCGTTTCCACTACCAGCTTAACATACTATTTAAGAGTTCATTTCAACTCCATCACGAAGTAACACGGATAAAAGAATCATTAATAAAACAGGTTTGACCTATTTTGGTGCCGATGAAGAATCTAAAAAGCTGACTGATGATGCACTCTAGGGTATCTGAGGCAAAATTTGGGTTAGGTTATGACTTTTTTATGGATAAGATAAACGATTAACACAATACCCAAAATAAAAAAGACAGCCCCAACACTGATGGAAACAAAGTATTCGAAACCTATAACACTACTCATTAGATAGGGTATGTATGTTGGACCAACAAAGATCAACAACACTGCGACGATAGTTAAGGCTACTTTGACGAACTTTGATTCCATACCACTAACTTGAATTTCTTTACTATGTTCAGACATTTGCCGCGCCCAACTTATGACTCTTCAATTTGATTGTTCTCAGCTAAACCTTCTTTTATCTCTTTGCCTAAAGCTTTCATCAAAAACTTGAAAACCAAAAAGCCAGCACCCTTATCAGCCCTAAAACCCATCGTTGTCCCAAGCAAACTGACCCCATCAATTTTACGTTCCTTGGCTAAAGCCAGGGTCAACCCTGTGCCACCAACGATTCGACCTTTACTGTAGATAACAGCGCCCTTCTCCATAAATTCTGTTGCCAAACGGGGTGAAGTTGCAGCAATGTATACCTGTGCTTTGTCTTCAGTTATTGGAACACCCCCCATGGTAACTATGAAGCGGCAACCAAGTTGCTCCACGAAATCAATCACGAAATCGCAAACTTCATAATGTGCAACAACATCATCAAAACTGGGTTGAATTTCCCCAGTCATTATTATTAACGTATTTTTTTCCATAGGTGCACAGTAGAATTCATAACGAGGCAAATGGGCAATACCTTTAGAGGTTATAGATATATAATCAGGAAAAGAGGGGGAATACAATTCAGCAAAGGGTTTAGCATCACAGAATTTTATAAGGAAGTGAGCCGCTATGCGCCCCACATTTCCAAATCCGGGTAACCCCTGTACAAATATGGGGTTATCAAGGGGCGGGTTTGAGAGTTTACGTAAATACGGCTTATCCATAGTATCCATCCAACCTTAGGGAAAGACTTCGCCTCTAAAATCCTTTTGCCGAATAAGAAAAAGAAACTTAATATCTAACACCTTAACTAATAAGTACACTAAGCCCGTTTTGGGATACAGAAACATAGCGGGGTGGGGTAGCCAGGATCAACCCGCTGGGCTCATAACCCAGAGATCAGTAGTTCAAATCTACTCCCCGCTACCAAAAATTAAACACACATTATTCTGGGCAATGTGCCAATATAGGATAAATTTTTACAGAATAGGTGTTTTATGGGTCGTACGTGAATTTAAGCGCGGTTTTTCCCTTAAAAATTTGACGAACCTATCAATCACCTATGGAGTTAACACGGATTTGATTCTACACCACATCATCTATTCTAAAGTGGCACACTGCCGAAAATTTCCTCTATCAATTTCCATTGCGTATCTGTTAAATTTGTCATATATCTCATTTCCATCATTCAATAATAGCATAATTTGCTAGGAATGGGGTTTGTTACACAGATTTATTTTTACTGCACACAGTTCTTTAGACGGTTGGGTAAAAATAGGGGTGAATTTTTATGGGGTCTGTTTGTGGGATTTTATGTCGTTTGCGGTCGTATTTTTTAAACACCTGAAGTGGACAAAAATGAACATGTTTTAGGGCAAATTACCAATCGAAGTTTTAAGCTACACTACGATGAGTTGGACCATATACATTACGGTAAAAGTAAATAAACCGGTTACCGTTACATAAAACGAATCAGTTGATGAATCTCTTGAAACAAACCACAGTAACACTGCTGACTACAGTTTTCAGTGCCCTAATCGTACTTTCAACGGTGTTACCTCTCACCATTGTTTCTGCACAAGTAAATAACTATAGCATCACACAAGTTGAACGACAAGTACAGGTCATGTATTCTGGAAACATAGTTATTCTTGATACTATCCACGTTTTAGGGCAAATATCAAACAGTTTTACGATTGGTCTGCCCTATCAGTATAGCGCTGATGTCCTCAAGGTTTTAGCATATGATAAAAATCATGCTTATGATATGAACCGAGGAGTACAAATAGATGGTCATAGCGGGTTTTATGGAGTAGAAATTAACTTTGAGGGAAACACGCCATCAAGTTTTACGGTGGCATTTGTGTTATCAAACCGTTTAGTTACCGAGGATGGCAACGGTGGCTATATTGTTGATTTTCCAGCTTACCCAAGTTTAACCCAGAGCGTTGAAACATGTAACGTTAACGTAATGTTTCCCAACAGTCCCACAACCATTACCATAAACAAGTCAGACAGTGTAGAAACAAGCACAAGTTATGTGCGAACTAATCTACCAGCCTATACTTATTCAATAGCACAAGCCAAGGTTGTGTTACCAGCAGGAACACTTCAGTTAGCGGTCATAAACAGCTTAAACCGGCAAATAACCATCGATGCCACAGGTGCGGTAACCACAGTGGATACTTATCATATCACAAGCAGTTCCGCTTCGCAATTAAGTGCTTTTGTACTGAGCTTGCCGCTTGAGGCAGAAAATGTGGTTATCAGACAATACGATGAGATACTTTCTAATAGATTAACCGAAAATTCGGGTATGCTCCTGGCCAATGTTATGCTTGATACATTTGTGAATCAGGGAGAGACTACAAGTGTGACTGCAAAGTATAATCTACCAGGGGTTGTGTTACAAAATGGGAAGTATATTCTGAGGGATTTTGAGGTTTTTCCGGATTTGCGTTATTTTGTTGGGCAAGCTGTGGCAGTTTTTAGTTTTCCTGAGGGGGCATCGCTTGTTTTGCCTCAGGTGTCTTTGCTTGATGTTTCCGCTACTTTGACCCGCAATGCTTTCCAAGATATATTTACCATCAAAACAGAAGGTGTGAGCTATGTTGATCATCTTGCGCACCAGCAAAACATCGTTGAGATGGGGTATAGATATAGTCCAGTGTGGGTTTCGTTTAGACCTACGTTTTTGGCGTCTCTTGTAGCATTAATCGGTTGTGTTGGTGCAGTTGTTTATCGAGTTCATAAGTCTAAAGAGGAGACTTATGAAAATAGAGCGGGTGAAATTTTTACTGCATTAAAACCAACGGTTTTTCAACCGGGAGATGATGTGACACTTGGACAACCAATAACAGTTGATACTATCAGGTATTTTGTGGATACCTATGAGGCAAAAAAGCATCTGTTGGCAGAATTAAAGAGATTAGATGTGAAGGCTCAAAAAGGAAAGATACCGAGGCGTCAATATAAAGTTCAGAAAAAAACCATAGAGACCCATATGGAGAGTTTAACACGGAATATAGAACGTTCTAAGGTGTTGATACGAAACGCTAGTGATGTTTATACTGATTTGATCATACAGTTAGAGTTAGCTGAGGCTGATTTGACAGAATCAGAGAAAAATATCGAAAATCTTGAGACCCTTTACGATAAAGGTGAGATCTCGCGAGAGAATTATAAGCAAAATATTGTCGACTGCCAAAAAATACATGATAAAGCAGAATCTGCAATCAAGGGAATCATGTTAAAACTACGTGAAAAAATTCGTCGACCAACCTAAACCCTTTTATTTACGCGACGGTTTTTTGAGAAATATCAGTGAGGTTAAGACAAAATGGTAAAAATTGTTGTCGATGCCAAATGTACTGGATGCGAAACTTGTGTGAACACTTGTCCTGTTGGTGTATATGAACTCAAAGACGGCAAGGCAGCGCCCAGCAATGAAAGCGAATGCTTGGTTTGCAGAGCCTGTGAAGCACAATGTCCTGAAGGTGCCATTCAGGTAATCGAATAAAACAAAAGACTCAATGTTGAGAGAGTTTCCCATTTTATTGACACATGTGTTTTTTTCACATACAACATCAGCACAGAAAAACTTTACATTTAGTGTGTAAAACCATAACTATGATAATTGTGGAAATCTATTACAAACATATAGAATTCAGACTACGCAAAAGTCAAAAACAATACTTAAACCGTAACTCCCGCGGTTTTAAGTAATCTATAAAAAAGGTTAGGCGTCAAATCAGGTGGGTAGAGCCAATAAGTTTCGTTGCGATATAATGTTATATGGGACATAAGGGAGAACATAGCAAGCTTGAAGAAGAAAGAATGGGTGCACCCACCTAAAATAGCGAAAGGCCGATGTATGGGGAACAGGTTATGAGGCTAAAATAAATGTGGATAAGTAGGCTAAATTGGGGTTTAACAGGAACAAAGATTAGTCTTCTTCGAGATTTAGAAGAAATGCTATAATTCGCCCCAGTTGTTCAACGGTAGCGCGATCAAGGATGGGATCTTCGTCGATATTTAAGAGAAAGTTATCGGCTTGCATAATAGTGGTATGGTTGCTTTTGTATTAACACTATCTACCCGGTTACTTCGAAGTTCGAAGTAGCAGTTATTAAAAGAGTTTCATTTTAACAATTTTATGCAAATTTACAAACAGTCAACTCTATTTGTGTCCATAGCAGTTGACGTTAAAACCGCAATGCAAACACATTGCATGGAAAACGTGAAATCAAACAAGCAAGAGTTATATCCTCAAATCAATAAAAATAGGTTATGTCAGTCAAAGTTCATTGTTGCCATATACTTGTTAAAACTTTAACAGAAGCCAACGCAGTAAAAATTCGACTTGATAAGGGCGAAAAATTTGGCGATATCGCCAAACAGGTTTCATTGTGTCCGTCAGGTAAAAAAGGTGGAGACCTTGGCACCTTCACTAGAGGCAAAATGGTTAAAGAGTTTGAGAAAGCTGCATTTGAACTGCAAAAAGGACAACTTTCAAGCCCGGTTAAAACAAAGTTTGGGTACCATATTATTAAACGTATAGAATAAAATAGACATATTTCTTTGTGTGTTTTTCAATTTTTTTCACCATACCCTATTTTGATGTGATTTATCGATAAAAACGAGTTATTTACAATATTTTACTAGAACAGTTATTTTGTGTGAATGTAATTTTGGAGTTTAATTTGTGCACTTTTTATAGCTTAATTTTTGTGCATGGTTTGAAAAATATTTATGTTAGATTTTTGGTAGTTCAAACTGAGTTCACAGCATAAAAAAACTCAAAATTACCCTCATAAAAAATAATTATTTTTAGTAAAATGCTACCAAGAATAACTGTTTTCTCGAAAAAGTCCATCAAAAATAGATCATAATAGAAAAATTAAAACTCACAACCCCAATATTACAAATAATACCAGCCATCGATACATAGAACAACATCACCCCAGATTGCGCAAAAACTCCAATAAAAATCACCAAAACCACTACTACAACAATAAATGAAAGGACACTATCGGCAGTCTTTAGCGCTGTTGTTTTTTGACTTTTGCACCGTCTGAATTCAAAAAGTACAGAGAAATAGTTTCAACTAACCACTGCAGAAAACAACGACCATAACTTGACACAACGTTTCCTCAAACCATTACAATAACAATTTATCATCAAATACATTCAAACCACCGACTTCAAACAAACGCTGATCAGAATCTTTTCACTACAACCAATGACCGCCAACCAGTTTCTTGCGAAAATCATATAAGACGCTTTTAGTTAACTTCAATTTAACCATAGTTTTGGAGTGTTAAACTGAAATGCCCAAAGTTACCCTTAAAAACGGAATCAACTGGGTTGGCGTCACCGACTGGAATATACGGGATTTCCACGATTACGTAACATCCTGCGGTACTAGCTACAACGCCTACTTGATTCAAGACGAAAAAATTGCACTAGTAGACACCGTAAAAGCGACGTTTTGCAAAGAATTAATCGCCCACATCTCAGAATTAACAACCCTTGAAAAAATTGATTACATCATAGTCAATCATGTAGAAATGGATCATTCAAGCAGTCTTCCCATAATTGCGGAACTAGCTAAAAATGCCAAAATCTGCGCAACTGCACGCGGCAAAGAAGAACTCATCAAACATTACGGGGCTGCCTTTGAACGGGTTGAAACCGTCAAATCTGGCGATAAAATCAGTCTGGGGAAAAAAACGCTCACATTCCTTGAAGCTCCAATGCTTCACTGGCCTGACAGCATGTTCACCTACATAATTGAAGATAAAGTGTTAATGCCAAACGACGCCTTTGGGCAACATCTAGCCAGTTCGGGACACTTTGATGATGAAGTCGACCAAGAAAGGTTAATGAAAGAAGCCATTACCTATTATAGCAATATTCTCACGCCTTTTGCACCACTCATCGTCAAGAAACTTCAAGAAGTCATCGACATAAAGTTGCCCATTGATATCATTGCACCCAGCCACGGTATCATCTGGCGCAAAGACCCAATGAAAATCGTCAATGCTTACATGGATTGGTCAACGGGTAAAGTTGTGAAACAAAAAGTATCGATAGTCTTTGATACGATGTGGGACAGCACCAACAAGATGGCCCGAGCTATTAGCGATGGTATCGCAAGTCAGGGTGTCGAAGTCAAATTGTTTAAACTTCGGTGCACCGAAAACACAGATATAGTTACTGAGATCACTGATTCTAAAGTGGTTTTGGTGGGTTCTCCCACGCTCAACAATGGCATATTCCCCTCGGTAAGTATGTTTCTCACCTATATCACTGGATTGAAGCCGAAAGACAAACTGTGGGGCTTTTTTGGCTCGTATGGCTGGGGGGGTGGCGCTGTACGGGGTATGGTGAAGGTGGCTAATGAGGCGGGCTTTGAGGTGATAGATCTTGGTATCGAGTTGAAGTGGGTTCCTACTGAAGCAGAACTTAAAAAATGCTTTGACTATGGTGTGCAAATCGCTCAAAAAGTCAAAGCCTAATTTCCCGATTTATTATTAACCCTATTGAAATTATATGTTGATAGCATTGGAAAGCATAGTCAGATTTTAAATGACTACGCTTCAAGCTATTTAGCAGATTTGAAACTGTTTGTGATTGATCAGGCAACAAGCACTGTTTAACCTACTCAACCATCTGTCATAGCAGCATATAGATTTTTAAAAAAAAGTCAAGTGTTAGTTTGATTGTTTAATTCGTTTATATTAAGTTTTTTTCATAAGGCAATCCGTCACGGGCACCCATTTTCATCACACTTTGTGAAGCCACAAAATTACCCAGTCTACCGCATTCAAAGAGGGATTTATTGTGGAGTAATCCGTAGATAAAACCAGCGTTAAAAGCATCACCCGCACCCGTCGTGTCAACAACAGGAACTTTGAAAGGTGCGACAGTTCGTTTTTCTATACCATCGGTAATATAGCAGCCTTTAGCCCCGAGTTTAACTGCAATGACTTTGACGCCCATCTGTAGAAGTGCTGTGGCACCTTTGGCAACATCCGACTCACCTGTGAGGAGTTCAAGCTCCATCGCATTGGGTAGCATAACATAGCTGTTTTGGATTAGGGGCTCCATTGCCGCTATCCCTTTTTGGGCATAGAGCGCACCGGGATCAAAACTAACTTTGACATGTTCAGGTAAAAAACTCATAAGTTTTTTTTGTACACGAAAAGATTTTTCCCCCACAAATGAAGTTAGATGTAAAAACTTGGTATCAGTAACATAGTTTGCATGTAACTCACGAAATTCAACACCGTCATTGACACCGGGATTAATATAGAGCGCCCGTGCACCTTTTTTGTCGACAAATCCAAGACAAACACCACTCTTGCCTTTGGGAGCGTGTATAATACCGTCTGTGTTAACGCCCTCTGTTTTAAAACACTCCATTTGCAGACCACCCTCATGATCACCAGCCACTTTACCAATAAAACCCACCATACAACCTAACCGCGCCAAACCAACAATGGTGTTAGCAGCTGAACCACCGCAAACTTCCGCATAGTCATAAATAAAGCTCTCATTGTCAGCACCGGCAATTTTGTCCACTTTTAAGAGGGTATCAACGTTTAATGCACCAAATCCAATGACATCAAACCGCGTCATTGAAAAATCTCCCGCAAAGAGATTTTGAATTGACCAAGCCTACCTTCATAGTTACCAGCAGAAATACGCACAACCCCTTCAATGCCCAAGATAGCTTCGACACCTGCTTTTGTTGCAACCCTAAGCGCCTCCACAGAGACACCATCATATACAACCTCAGCGATATAACCTACCCCATCAGGCACCCTGGATTTATTACCCAACTTTGCTCTAAGAGAGGGACAAAAATAATGATTTGTTGTAGGCCCAATTTGCGGAAAATTGGTTTCGGGTTTACTACCAGCTGAACAAATATCAAATGTTGTAATCACACCATCAATGTGGTGAATTGCATCAAGGGCTTTGGCACCGGCTTCTTTGAGTGCTTCTTTGGTTGTACACATAAACCAAAAGTTACCTCCCATCACACCCTTAGAATAACCGATATATCGTTCAATGACAAAATCTGGCACCATCAAAGGAACAACAATGACATCTCGACCATGACGTTTCTCAACCCATTCATAGCCATCACCGCAGTGACCCACACGTTCCATCATATCCATCTTGCCCTGAGCGTTGGGGAGAGCGTCATAGACAGCAGTAAATGGTTTAACAAGTATGTCTTGACGGATACGATAACTGAGTTCTTTTTCAAATTTTTCTACCGATTGAGAAAAATCTTTTTTTGCATTGATTTCACCCCAAAACTGCAGTATAGCACCAACTCTGCCGTCAGGAGTTTCCTCTGGTTGGAGGTAACGCTCTACACCACCCTCAGTTCTACCAATTACTACAGAGGGGGTTGCGGTAGAATCTGAAGCGGCTCTACAGAGGGTTTCAACATCATCTGCAGTTATAATTACACGGCAATAAATGCCCGCAAACGCTTCAATGAAAGTATCATCTATTTTTTTATTCATTTATCCTAATCTCCCAATGTTTTCTCCACGGATTTTTTCTCGAAACGCACAGCTTTCCTTTGTGATTTGCTCCATATTTTGTGGTGTTATCACTTGGACGTTTGGCTGTGTGTTAGTGTAACCTGTAAACAGCGATTTTAACACTGTAATACTAATACCATTTTCATTGAGCACTGCACGGCACCAAAAACGAAGTACCTTGAGCACCTGGTCTTTGGCCAATCTACAAAATAAATCAGCCACCACCGCGGTTACAAGCGCACTCTCAGAGAGCACTGCAACCGCAGCGTTTTTCACAGCATAACCATTGCCATTAAAAGAAACTGCTAAGCCGCCAGATTCACTGACCAGTTTGAAGGCCTCCACATCAGTTATACTGTCACCTACATACATCACATTTGATAACGGGACGCCTAAACGTTTAACGACATCACAAATTGCGTCTGCTTTCTGCGGCCCTCCGATTGTAACCACATCAGTTAGCAACTTGCCGGCATTCATTTTTGGGAGCTCCGACCAAAAAATTTCGTCAAGGCGACGGATTATTGCTTGATCAAGTGTCGAAAAATCTGCAAAGCTTACAGCTGTGGGGGGGATTTTGATACGGGGCATCTGAGCGATTTCTTGAGCCATATTTCTTAGACGGTTTTTCTCTTCGAGGCTAACGGTGTATTTGTAAAGATTCACTTTTGTACAATAAGTATTTTCGTAGGGAAAGTTGAGAACCTTACAGAGCGCTTTGATGTAGTGTTCATAACTGGTGCTGACGATAAAAACTTTAGCATCCACACAAATACTACTCAATGCATCAGCAATATGTGGAATAACGCAGATGTTTTGAGTACAGAACTCGTCTATCTGCTCATCAGTAATGTCATATGCTTTGAAGAAAGGTAAAATCAAACGAAGGGTACTACCAGCAGCATACCCCGGTTTGTGAAAAACATCTGCAAGTATGTCATCATAGCAGCTTATATTGACAAAAAGGGCTTCTCCGTTGGGGATAAAATGGGCCGACAATTCGTAGGCATTGTCGTTTTTTGAAATTGGTCCTTCACAATCGGAAATAATAATTTTCTCTACACCCTGCATTTCAATTTCTCCATGTTCCGGACACTTTTTGTTATATGTTTTTTGGCGGCCACATCAATACGGTTCCACAATGCACCACCATTGATAGCCCTAGCGCCTTCCTGACTGATTTGACGAGCTTCTTCTATGGATTCGCCAATACCAAGGATACCAACAGTCCGAGATTTGAGGGCATAGTTTTTACCATTTCGAACTTCCATAGAACCAGGATAAATACGAATGTTAGCACCGTATTTTTTGCTTAAAGCTTCAGCCTTTGTTAAGTCAACAGGAGTACCAACAGCAACTTTGTCAAGTTTATCAGGATACATTTCACAGTATCCACCATAATCAGGTGGAACCTTGTAGGTTAAAACTGTTGCTGACTTTTCCATTCCAACCCCCTTGAGAGTACCGTCCACCATACGAAGACAAACATCAACAAAATCATCTTTTATAATGGGAAGCAAATTCATTATTTCAGGATCACCAGGGCGACTATTAATTTCAAGGATTTTTATACCCCTGCCGGTATGCATAAACGCAAGATAGAGCGGCACTCCACGAAGGGCCGTATCATCGGGAATTTTCTTCTTCCAGCTCTCAAAAACTCTTCGGGCTAACTCTAGTTCAGCCTTACGATCGACAACTGTGAGGAAAGGCAAATAATCCTTATTGGCTTTATAGGAACCCATACCACCCGTGTTTGGTCCTTGATCACCGTCAAAAGCACGTTTATAATCTCGGGTATCGGGAAGCAAAACAAAGTGTTTACCGTCACAAAATCCCATGCAACTGGATTCTTCGCCAAGTAATTTTTCTTCGATGACAACTGAACTATACTCAAAAATAGAGAGAAAATGCTCAAAAAGTTGTTCACGAGTGATAAAATGATCACCCCAAACGCCAACCCCCTTTCCTAAAGCGGGTTTATCGGGTTTAACAACAACGTGATTGTCAAGTTCATCTAACCATTTGTAAACCGCATCTTTTACGTCAGCTTTTGTTGGGTATTTGGCAGGGTCAAAGACTTGGAAACGCGGGTTAGCTTCGGGCGCGATTTCTTCAAAGAGGATACGTTGGGCCACTTTACTTTCTTCAATAGCGTAGGCTTTTTTTGGGCAAATAACAGGGACGCCGGTTTTCGCCTCGATTAAATCACGAATACCGTTGATTATGGGATTTTCAGAACCGACTAAAACAAAATCCAAAACATCCTTGTTTGCCATGGTAAACTTGCAGATTTCGTCAATATTTAGACTTGGAATAACCACATGTTTAGTTGCGTGTTTAGCATTAAACGGGTTACATTGCTTGTCAGCAACATAGAGTTCGACTTTGTGGTTTGGGCTTCTTAGAAGGGTATCAGCCATAGCGACTTCTCTAGCACCATAAGAAACCAGCAAGACACCGATTTTTTCCATCCAAATACACCCTTGGTTGTTCTACTTTGTGAGAAACGCTTAATAGCAGTTACGGCTGAACTTCGTCGTTTTCGTAGACACGCCCTTTGTCTTCATAACCATCCAAGAAACGTTTCTTCATAGCATCAGCAATTTTCTGTGCACAAGGGGTGGGATATTTACCAGTAACGCAAGCTAAGCAAAGGGTATCTTCTTTTTCACCTATGGCCGTGAGCAAATTTTCAAGGGATTGATAGCAAACACCATCAGCGCCGATGATTTTAGCAATTTCTTCTGCACTGTGCCGGCTGCCAACAAGCTGACCATAACTGGACATGTCAATACCATAAAAACAAGGACCAACAATACGGGGGAAAGTGACAAAGACATAGACTTTTTTTGCACCCGCATTTCGCATTTTTGCGATGATAACTTTAGTTGTGTCACCACGAACAATACTGTCTTCTGTGATGATAACACGTTTACCCTTGATTTTTTCATCCAAGATGTTGATTTTCTTATCGATAGTGGAGTAACGTTCAGCGTTTAACAAAATAAAAGCCCGTTCTGTGACATATCGGTGACGACGTGAAGCACGTTCCCAGCGGAGCCCAGACGCTTCATGAACACCCATAGCAGGGTCATCACCAGTTTCAGGTACCGACATAATGATGTCACTGTCGTTAACAACGTGAGGGTATTCTTTGACAATGTTACGGCCAAAAGCTTCACGGATTTCGTAAACATATTTGCCGTTAAAAATTGAGTCCGGCCGCGCAAAATAAGCAAATTCAAAAGCGCAAAACGCACGCCTAGGATTTGGGATAACCTGAATACGCTTAAACCCCTCTTTGGATGCGATAACAAGTTCTCCAGGGTTTAATTCGAAGTCACGAACAAAACTGTTCATATCAAGACTGACAGTTTCAGACGAAAACGCAAACGTTTTACCGTTAGGGTCATGTCCAGCACATAGAGGCTTTATACCGTGGGGATCTTTGAAAGCAAAAAATGTACCGTCACCTGTTATACCAGTAACGCTAAAGGCGCCGTCTAGATTTTCCATAACACCTTTGGCGGCTAGCACCAAATCATTTGTCTGTTTGAGGCCAAGAAGCATTTTGTGACAGACCAAATCAGAATCGCAGTTATAGATAAACCCAGAGAAATTTTTAGCCATCTCTTTTTTGAGCGGTTGAGTGTTTACAATATTGCCGTTAAAAGACAGAGCAATTTTTACATCATCTAAGGTTGCTGTGAAGGGCTGAGTACCTTGTATAATAGAGAGCTCATCACATTTACCCGAGGTGGTGTAGCGAACATTTCCGATGCCAATCGAGCCCGGTAATCGATTAAACCACTCGTTTATAGCATCGCTTTTCACTTTTGGCACTAAATCAAGGTTTTTGTAGGGATAAAAAGTTCCGTCATCGTATGTAAGAAAACCATGAGACTGGTGTCCTCTGTGATTTTGTGCCCTTAGTCCCCAGTAAATATAGGGAAAGATAGGTTGATACTCATAGTTTATTGCGCCAAAGATACCGCAGCCCGTGATTGGTCCCTTCTCACATTAAATGTGTTTGTAATAACAGAAGGGGTTTATCAATTTTTAGTACAAAATTAACTGTTCCATGATGTTTACCAGCCTTCAATTGAGTTTAGACACATGTTTGGCTGGTTGTGAGGTGTCTTAGAGAATAGATCAGGGAAGAATACGGCCAGTGATGAATGCAATAAGTGCAATCAGCATAGCGACTTTGAGCAGTTTTCTTGCCTTGTTTGGGTCTTGGAAGACGGTGGGAATGGAACCAATGAAAAGACAATCAGAAACTATCACAAGCACCAAATAACCTATACCAAAAATTTGGAAAGGATAGAATGCTAATATGCTAATAATAACGGCCAAGATCACTAAAAAAGAGGCTAGAACACCTGCGTTTTTTGGTCCAATCAGTTTGGGCAATGTGCTACGGTCTATGTCGCCTTTGATGTCTTCAATATCTTTGATTATTTCACGACCAACAATGGCTAAAAAGGAAGATAGCGCCATAACAAAAGTTGCCTCCAAACCACCCACGATTATACCGCCAAAGATGAATCCCAAAGCAGTTTGAAAACCGATAAGAAGGTTGCCAGCGGCCTTTTTCTTTTTTATACCCAGCTCGTAGCCAATTTGAAGAACTGTTGCAACCGCGACCATTGCTAAAACTGTCAGAGTTGATATGGTGCTCAATATGTAGGTTAAGATAAAGCAGAGGGCAAACATTGTAACTGAGAAAGCAAGGTAAGTTTTAGGTTTGAGAATGCCAGAGGGCAAAAGACGTTCGGGGTGGGCAATTTTATCTATTTCGATATCGAAATAGTCGTTTAGGGCGTTGCTTGCCAATCCAAACAAGAAACCAACAAGAGTTGCCAAGGTTACCGGTAACCATGACTCAACAACGGTTAACCCGGCACCTGCGACGCAGGCAGCTAAAACGCCAAGGCCTACAAGCAGCGAGGTGAAAGGTCGGCCCAGGTGTATAATTTTTCGTACCGATTGATTTTTTGTCGCATACCTGCCCTTAGAGTTCATATATTTCCGGTCCAAGGTTCCCTGTTATCATCATCCGTTTGGTTTGAGGTATACTACTTGCTATGGGGATAGAGGAGGTTTTAATTTTGTCATACATGATGTCGCCGATGGTTTTTTCTATGAAGGGACGTCGGTGGACAAGGTAGAGCTCAGTTTCCCTCTGAGAACGTACAAAGTCGCGCTCGCCTTCAGCGTATTGTTTGAAGTATTGGGTGGATTCGTTTAGGATTTTGCTTCTCAAAGCGACAGCTACTAGATAAATGAGTTGATTATCGCTCCAGGTACTGCTTGCAGAGCCTTGTTGGACATACATAAGGCTGCTAAAGTCAGAAATTGAGGGAGGAAGCATCATACCTGTTGGGAACTGGAGTTTAGTGTGGCGAATGGTTACATCTATTTTTGGGAATCCGGTAAAATAGGATTCATGTTTCATCGCCCAGTCCAAGGAGTAGTTGATTAAAAAGTTAGCGGTGAACTGGGTGTTGGCTGCTGTTTTTTGGCATAGACTTTTTAGTTTTTCACCGAAAATACCTGAGGATCCTTGAGGTTCTAGTGCGGTTTCTAGGTCACCCACGAAATTAAGTTTAACACCGTATTTTTGGGCGTATTTGGCATAGTCAATATAGAGTCGTTTGAGTCCGTCATAGATGTCGGAGTAGTTTTCTCTTTGGCGGTGTTTTTCTTCGATGACATTTATGTAGCATGCCGGCATTTCCAGTACGCGCATGATATTTATCAATCGTAAAACAAAGATGCCGCCGTCGTAATAGGCGTCAGCGCCTTTTAACAAGGTGGAAGTACGCATGCCGTCGGTCATGTCATAGATTACTGTTTGTTTAAGGCTTTTTTCAAAGTTTTCCAGCCCCAATGTGTTGCAGGCGGCTTGGAAACTTGTTTTAATGAAGTCTTCACTGGGTAAGTTTAGAGCCATAAGTTCCCTCTGCTCCTGTACTTTGTTGTTCTTGTGGATAAATCTTTGGGGTTCTTTGTTAAAACAGGTGGGTAAGAACCCAAGTTTCGCTGTGAATCAGGTTATATGGAGCATAAAGAAAGCACAAACAAATTCGTCCAAACAGTTAGATTCTCTAAACTCTGGTATGAAATATATTCAAACAAACCAAAAAATAACCATAAACACTAATTATTTCAACTAAAACTTTTCTGAGTTACATAATATGTAGATCTAAAGTCTCTAAGAGTTCACGAGCCTTTTTAGGAACCTCCATAGCATGCCACTGACCATTCCAATTAATAGTCCAAACACCCTTAGATAACAAAAAAATCCTCCACCGAAACCCTCGACAAAAGCTTATGCCGACGCAACAAATCATAAACCCAACACATCATCATAAGCACCAAATGATCAATAAACACCCAAGACCCCAAACTCACCTCACACACCATATCCTGCAAAAACAAATTCTTCAAAAAATCAAACAACACCAAAATCTCCAAACGTTGCTTATACAAACAATAAACCTCCTCCACACCCCCAAAAAATTAGACCACACAGCAATACACCCAAAATAAACTGTCCAACCAAAAACTCCCCCGAACTATACCCCTCAATATTACGCAAAATATTGCGCAAATAACACCGTTCCGCCTCACTCCTTAAATCCCCACCGAAATAAACAAACACCAACCCACACCGATAATACCAGATCAGCCGATCCCGATACAAAATAAATATTATAAATCAAGACTTGCCCAAAGGAACAATTATATGTTCTGCATCAACATTTAAATATGTTTATTGTTGTATTAATAGTGGTGGTTTATTAAATCATGAAGAAAAAAATAACCTTTGCAGGTCTGTTATTGATCTGCATAATGATACTCTCAACAATATCCTTGACTTTTGGAAACTTCGCCACAGCCACTACAGGAGCCGCCAACTTTTTACCAAACAATTTTCAACCATGGGCAGATCCTAAAAACACACCGCCGACACTACCACTGGATACTTTAAATGAAATTGCTCTATCTGAAGAAATCGCCGACTACATAACACTTGTATTTATCTTTCAAGGTTATAATAACGTCGAAGACATACGTAACACTAATTGTGACCCCGCCACATTTAAGAGCACCATTGGCGCCCTGTCAAATTATGACAAAGGCGTAATCTACTCCAAAGGACACCGAACCGCATATACACACACATGCGGAAATACACATATGGGGCTCATTATGCACGATAACGAGACCTCTGTAGCAGATTATGAGATTGGCTCCTTAACCTCCTCAAAGATCAAGCACGCATTTATCTGGCACTGCGAAACAGGAATTATACCCATAGGTCCAAACCCTGATACATGCGGATATCGTGGAATGCCCAAAGCCGTTACAAACAATACCAGTATAGCTTGGTGGGGCACTTCGGGCAGCCAAGTTTACCTAGGCTGGAACAACACGCAAGTGTCCGGCTCACCTCTGCCATCCGGGTCACCTCAATACGAATGGACGCTTATCGGAGCTTCTAGTGCGAGCTATAACTATGGTGATGTCGCTATCTTGTACTATGGGTTTGCGGGTTCTTGGGGCTACTCAACCGCCGATGCTCTAATCCAGTTATCCTATGTATTATATGGCAAATCTTTTGCAGACACATCCCTAGCATATTGGCTAGTTGTGTATGGGAATATGTATTTAGGACTACCTTAGGAGGAAACATTGATGCAAAAACATTTGACAAAAAACTTTGTACTCTTACTTGTTATTGTATTGCTGGGCGCATCTTTTTTTGGAGCGGTTTTGTCTCCAGTTACCGGTCAAACAATCCCTACTGCTGTCCAAGATAAAACAGTGGACATCTTGGAGAATGTGATGTCAGTGGATTTATCAAAATACGCCTTGGAACTAAAAATCGCCCCACTAGATGGAATGCCTCTTTCCAATAACGACAGAAAACTAACTAACCTAATATATACATTGACTCCATTGGAAATTAATGGCGAAAATAGTGCTGTAACTATCTATTTTATGGTTGAAAAAGATGTCGTGATAAATTATTTTGTGAGTGTAACATCTCCACAAGTCATCACCACCACGCACTATGCTAACCAATATGAAGCAGTAAAAGGCTTTTTGGAAAAATATCAAACCCACACCAACATTGATTCAAAAAACCTGATAGCAATGCTGGAGGGCGTCGATCTAACGAAGGATACTACAATACTTAAAGAAAATATCAAACTTGTTCTGTCTACGAGCTCTCTTTTTGGGGAACAAACAACGCTGAGGTGGACCTATACAGTTAATGGTGCAGACTATACAGTATTAGACATTAATGTTGATGCGGCGGGGTTTGTGTGTGCAGTATATGATTCTCGGGCACTCTACAAAATTGGAGATACTGCGATAAATATTTCTAAAGAGCAAGCTATTGATATAGCTATAGAGAATTTGCAGTCTTATTCTTATGATATGCCGGATGGTTCGGTAGTGAAGGATTTTAAAGTATCTCGTGACAAAGTTGAGGTGGTGTTGTCTACTTCGCCAGTTGATTATGAACTTCGGCCTTATTGGGATATTCGTATGATGCTAGATGAGGTTTATCCCGGTAGTGTGTATGGTGTTACGGCGTTTGTTTGGGCTAATAGTGGGGAGGTTTTTTCCTACAGTAATATAGCGATTGGTGGAGTCATTAATTCAGACAATCTTGCTAACCATAGTGATTCTGGCTCAGCATCACCTGATTTTGTTTTAATGGTTGGCGCGGTGGTAGTTATAGTGGCAGTGCTCATGGCAATGGTAATGGGTATGATGATTAAAAAAAGATGCAAATAATCATCCCAAATTTTTTTATTATAGTTTTTAGTTTATTGAAGAAGGTGCGTGAAGAGGGTAGTGCTTTATAAATTGAACCGGGCGAGTTTTTGGTATCAAAAATTGAATTTCAAGTTAGTTAAGTTACAAGCTGAATTTAATAAGAGTTCAAAAATATTTTTGCTATGTTTTACATTATTATTTTCAACAATGTTGACGGGACAATTTGTTTATTTGGTGTGTGCTCAGCAGCATTCAACTCTTCAATCATATCCCACCATAACCATTTTGTCTGATGGACGTGTTAATGGGACAGATTTGATTCAGCGAGAAAAAGATGTCTACACTTTTAAAGGTGATATTTTAGGCACCTTAAAAGTTGAGAAAGACGGCGTTACAATTGATGGTGCTGGATATGCACTTAAAGCTGATCGGAATGGTGGAGTGATGCTGAGAAAAAATCCTGGAGATATACTTATGCCGTTTTGTTATGGGGGGGTGGTGGTGAGAAATGTGCGGTTTTGTAATGAGAGCTGTATTTTTGGTTCTACACAGGGTAATAGTTTTCTTAACAATACCTTTGAAGGCGGCGGTATAGACATCAATGGACTGGTTAGTGGTACTGAAAATATAATTAAATATAATGTTTTTATTGGTTGTAAATATGCTATATCTGCGGATTATTCGGGGGTAAATGTTGTGAGTGAAAATAATTTTATTGATTGCAATATGTTTATTGCTTTGTATGGTGGGGGTGTTATGTTTGATAGGAATTATTGGAGTGTGTATGAAACATTGTATCCTGATGCTAAAGAAATAGGCCTCACAGGCATTTGGGATACACCCTACACACACAAACCGATCTATGGATTTGATCACGTTTTTGTTGATTGTAATCCTTTAGTTGGTCCTGTGGCTGGCGCTGGAGCTCCTGAGGTCCACGATGTGCTAATCCCTGTTCCAACAGAAGCTATGTTCGTTAAGGATTTTTGTCCAATAGTGTTAATGGTGGTCTTTGTAGTGTTTGTAGTAGTCGTGGGTATAGTTTGTTGGTTTATTTTAAAAACCATAAAACCGGCAGAACCGGAACCAAAACCAATTCTAAAAGAAAAAAAATAAAACCCACCACACACCCAGCACAACAAAAAAGACACACACAACAAATCAACAAAAAACACAACCAACAAACAAAAGACACACAAATCCTCATAAAGCAAGCTTCCATAGAAGTGCTATGAAAAACCTTTTTCCTACACTGAGTTACTATAGTTTAAGAAGAACTAAAAGAAACGCCATGATTTTCTGTGTATTTTACAAAGAATTTCACCCATAAGACATTAATTGGTCCAAAATGGGACAACGTAAGGTTTTGTTAAAAATTTCACCATTGGTTGTTGTCGATTAGAAGAACCACAAACACAAATGTTTGCACAGAAACGATACTTAAAGAAAGTAGAGAAAGCAGCTTAGGGCTGCCATTTGTCGACGATATATTTGGGAATCTCGCTGCTGTCACGGGGGCCAACTAAAACTTTCCAGCCGGACAGTTCTTCGATTTCGCCACTGATGCGTGAGGCTTTGCCTGGACTTATGATTTTGCGATGCTTGACTTTGTTTTCGATACCGCTGGCTTTGATAGCGTCTGCGATTTTTTCAGCAGTAAGTTTACGTCCTGCAACTCCGCTATCAATAGCGGCACCCTCTGCATCAACAACGATTAGGTAAGCATTAGTTTTACTGCTCTCGATATCAGAAGCAACTGTGTAGTAGGTCAGTGCAAAGTTACTTGTGAACATAACAGGACTGTTTTCGTCAGGAGTACCAAAGACTTTAAGTCCGGGGGCAACGGCAACGGGCTTTCGAGGGTCAGTGTAGATATTTTGTCTTAGCACTACTGTTGGAAGTAAGCTCCACCCATCATTATTGTGAAGTATGATTATATCGGCAAATCGTGTAATCAGCATCGATGCAATATATGATTCGCGCCACTTAACAAGATCGTCAGCCATATCACCCTTGTTTGCCCATGCAACCATAGGAACACCAAGTAGGGGTAACCCGGCAAGTTCATCGCCGCCCTTTGTAGCAGCACGCCGCAGCATGGTGAAATTGTTGAGTGTGTCGGCTAAGCCATCATTGGCAAAGGTTCCAGGGTCTAACACAATATCTTTGACACCGTAGTCTTGTAGGGTTTTTGCCAACGAGACAAGAGCATTTAGATCGTTTGGTGCGGATGCAACAAGGGGTGCGTCATACATTATGGCGAGTTCAGCCATATCTTTCCAGTTGGTGGTGGTTGCAGCATAAATAAGGGGTCTAGATTTGGGTATTATCATTAAACCTGCTTCAGCTATAGCGGGGTTGAGTGTGACAAGGATTAAGGGTAATTGAGTGGTTTCGGAGACTTTTTTAACACATGCTTTGAATTTATCTGCGTCATCACTGGTGCTTCGAACTGCGATTAAGTCGAGTTTTAAGGTGTTGCCAATGTATTCGTAGCTAAAGTTTTCGGTTTTCTGTACGCGACGGATAATTTCGTGTTCAGGCATTTCGTCGGTGACATCTATAGCAATAGCGGTGGGGTTTTTGTAGGTAAATTCGTGGCGGTACATAACGAGTTTACCGCCGATTTTTTTGGCTTTGTCACCTGTGCCAAGGGTGATTTCTTTGACTGCGGGTTTGAGCAGATCTTTTAGTATGGTATATGATTTTGTGTATTCAGGTTTTAGCAGGGGTTTACAGGTATCGAGATCTATTTCGCGGTTAACAATTTTTGTGGCAAATGCCATACAGTTGTCTTGTCCACAGTCTTTACAGTTAGTTTTAGGTAAGTTTTTGTATATAGTAATAGGGCTAAGTTCTTTTAATCCGCCTTTTTTCTTTTCTGCCATATTGTCATGTCTCCTTAAGCTTTCACTTTAACCCAATCAGCAAATTTGGCTGGGTCTGCTTTTTTGCCACTTGTTAAATAATTGGTTACGTCTTTTAGGGTTTTTACGGCCGCGGGGTGCATCATCATGAATAAATCAACACCTGCAAGAAGCAGAGTTAATGCGGTGGTAACTTCCCAAAGCGGGCCTCTGAGTTCGCGCGGTTCCCAGTCAGCAGTCATCTTGAGCCATGCTTCGCGTGCAGCCCAAGCATTGGTTGTGCCACTGCTCATGGGATGTGCGAGTTCTTGGTCACCCATTAACCCGGCTATGCGTGCACGTTCCATGTTGGTAAACGCGTAATCTAAACCGTAGCCAAGTGCCGCAGTTGTTAGGTCCATTATGATGTCTTCGTGAGCGAGGTTGTCATAGAGGCGTCTGTTGAGTTCACGGGCAAAGTTGAGATCCATAGGAGTAAATGCGAGTACTGCGTTTCCTGCTTTTTTGATGAATTTGGCGCATCGTTCAACTTCCATATCAAGTGTAACTGAACTTATTAGGAAGCGTTCACCTGGGAATTGTTCGCATACTTCTTCGAAGAGGGCAGTGTCTTTAACGGGATCTCCACAGCCTCCGATGATAAGAGGTACATCTACGGCTTGGAGTACTTTTTCGATAGTTTGACATGCATCTTTAGGTGTGGCGTCTTTTAGGAGTGGGTCTACACTGATAAGATGCATTGTGACCATGTCTGCACCAAATTTTTCGACTGCAAGCTTTGCCCATGCTGCGGGGTCGCCGATGACGTCTTTAACATGCATCTTGACCGCTTTGGACAAAGGTACTTCCATATCGAAAACGTCTAAGGTAACGATTGGTTTGTGGGGAATTGTGTTTTCAAACGTGTAGAAAGCGGGGGAGAGTTCTCCGCCGATTGTGAAGGTTTTGCCGCGTGTGCCACCTTCGCTTTTAGTTGCACCTAGTTTGACAGCACTGATTTTGTTGGGGTACTTTTCGATTGGCAACTGGAAGTTAGTGGACAGTAAACTAGAGGGTTTGCTGCCAGCTGTTGGGGTAGTGGGAAGTTTGAGTTTAGGCAGGATTTGGGCAACCATACTGGGTGTAAAGAGGATTTCGAGTTCTTTAGCATCTAGCTCAAAGTCTTCTAGTTCGATCTGTTGGAATTTGGCAAGTGCGGATAGGATTTCGTCGCTTAGCTGTAGACATCCGTTGTCTGTTTTTTTGTCAGTGTCATGGTGAGTCGTAGAGATCACCGTTTGTCTTTGTTGTCTTTGACTGTTTGGATGATGACTTTGTTGGCATATATCTTGGCGTCTTTTAGTATGATTTTGAATCCGCCGGCCATGAGGGGTAGTGAGCTTGCGGTGGCAACGGGCATTATGGTACCTGCTGCATCTTCGTTAAGGGTAACGGTATCTGTTTCAGCGGGAGTTTCTGCATCAGTCCATTTTGCGACTATGGGGTGGTTTTTTTCTTTGAGAAATGCTTTGAGTTCATCGATGTTTTTGGCGTCTTCTTCAGTTGCAATTTTATCGACGATGTCTTTTGGGATGAAGTCTTTGACTTTTTCTTTGATTTCTTTGGGTACCCAAACGATGCGGTTCCATCCGTCGTCTGCAGCAAAGAATTTGGTGCTTCGCATGTATTCAATGGACATTCCGTGGAATCCGTCGATTTGTCGGCCGCCTGCTGCAGAATCGGCTAATGTGCTAAAGGGCAGGCCGTTTACGGTTGCGCCTTTAAAGTTACGTTGGACAACGCCCAGTCCGTCTACTTCGGGGATGTAGAAGGTTACTGCTTCAAAGCATCCACAACTGGTGTGTGGGTGATCAAATGCGGTATATAGCCAGATTTGGTTGACTTCGCCCATACTGCGTTTCTTTGCAGCTTCGTTGATGCCGCTGAATTCGCCTTTTTCTTCGTTGAGCATATCGCCTCGGGGGATAGCAAAGACTGGCCCTTTGGGGTCAATACTTGCAGAGGCTTTGCCGTCAAACCAGCTAATAGCTCCACAGTTGCTGTATCTTTGGGGGGTGATAACGCAGACGTGGCTTGGTGCAAATGATTGGCAAAGTGCGCAGCCATAGAAGGTGTCTACTTCGGAGTCTTTGAGGCCGCGTGCTTTTGAGTCGCGTGATTCGTATGCTTGGATTGCTTCAGGGGTTAGTTGATCAAGTTTGGCAGGGTCGGTTATGAAGGTAACTTGGAGTTTTTCGATGATTGGTAATTCGCTCTTGAAGAGTCGGTATAGAACGTTACCGATAGCTTCAAAGTTGTTTAGGCCTTTTTGGAAAGATTTTTTGTTGATGCGTATCCAGATGTCGTAGCGTTGATTTAGGTGCATAAAGCCCTCGATATAGTTGAGGTAGCCGTGGATACGTCGTTCGATGACACCTTCGAGGCCTGCATCGAGTTTTTCGCCTGCGGCTTCGATGAGTATGCCAAACGGGTAAACGCCACCTTCCTTTAGATCTTTCAGGTCGGGACCGATTATGGTGACTTTGCCATCTTCGATCTGGGTCAGGGGTTTTACTTTTGCCAATTCGAATTTTTGTTGAACTGAGGGGCCGCCGAGCTCGACTTGCATGTCGTTTCTGCGGATACGTTCGCCTTCGTAGATTACGCCAACTTCTACAGGTATATCTTTAAACATTGACATTTTAATTTCCTCCTTCATTAAATTTTGAGGTCATTACCTTGAGATTGATTGCCCATTCTTCTTGGCTTGCATTGGGAAAAGACCAGCTTGCGTGTACGTGATACATGTTGTCAAGGGTCATGGTTTTGAGTTCGGGTGCAAAATGTTTGAGGCCTGACAGAATCAGGGCTTCCATGTAGTAGGGCATGCCAACGTATATGACAAGGTCTGGGCGGCCTTTGCCGTCTAGTCCCATCCAGGTTGGATCGCCGACTCGTTGGCTGATTTCCAGTGCGTTCATATAGGCAGCTGGAGTGTATCCGCGGTTGATAAATTCGCGGACCATGTGAGCGGTTGCGACAACTTGGATTTTTGATGCGTTTGCAAGTTCAATGATGTATTCAATTGCTTTCTTGCCCTCCATCTGTCGGTCAACTATTTGGCTGCCTACAATGAGTAGGGGGCGTTGGGCTTTTTTTATCATTGCGACTGCTATCTCGGGTTTTTGAATGGGGTTTGCTTTTTTAGTTGATGCGATTTCTGCACATTGCCATGGTTCACAAGACATTGTTTGTTCCTCCGTTTACTCCTTCATTTTTCGTACCATTCTTGGTAACAGAGTTGGATCTGGAATTATGGTTTCTTTCCAGTTCTTTTCTGTCAAGATCTTGACGAATTCATCTTTCATAGTTGAGGGGACATCAGCCATTGTTCTGACATAGAGGTGTAGGTCGTCTGGCATGACGCCTAAGTAGCGTTTGCTGAGATCCACATAGTGGCTTAGTTTGATACTGCGTCCTTTCCAGGTGTCGTTTGGTCTCATGCAGAGTTTAGCGATTGCAACCATACATTCCTCTTTGGTTTCTGCGATGTTGAAGAGGTGTTCTGGAGTAGGTCCGACGTTAACTGTTTCGCCAGTGCGTGCGTCGAGGACTTCCCAGTTTTTGGGATCTTCTTTTCTGCCCAGAAGGACACGACGGTATTTGCTGCCGTGTGGACCAACGAGTACGGGTACACCTAAGCGCCAAAAGCCTGCGCCGATAGCGGCAGCTTTTTGGCTGTAGGCACCCCAGGCTAAACCGACTGCGCCAAGACGGTTATGGATATAGTCAGCGATTTCTTCATAGTTGCCGCGTAGACTGCGTTTTGCAAATATGTTTGCTACTTTGATTGCGGCTCCTGCAACATGACTGTTTGCTACGCATGAACCGACGTTACAGACGCCGCCTGCTTCAAATCCTCCGGGGAATTCTTCCCAGATAGTTTGACCATCAGCGTTACGGTAACTTCCCGCAGACATGGCTGAGCATCCAGACAGAACAACGATATATCGTCTGGTTGCGAATTCTCGGGCTATGTCATAGACGTCTTTGCCGCCTTTTGGATAGTTGCTACAACCAACGATTGCTACGATACCGGGAATTTCGCCAAGTACGATTGGGCTACCGACGTTGCGGATTTCAGTGTCTTGGATTGCTCCTCGCCCAACACGACAGAGATTATTTTCAGCATACATCGCTTTTTCGCCTGCTTTGACGATTAAGCTGTGTATCATGATTTTTTGTGGACAGGCACTCTCACATCTGCCACATCCGATACAGACTTCATAGAGATCGGTTAGAAGTGAGATATCTCCAGTGGCAGCAGCTTTCATGGCAGGGGGAATTGCAAAGTCTTGTGGGCAGTTACGTTGACAGAGTTTGCATTGTGTACAGGTTTTTGCAATTGTGACAAGTTCTTCAGGGGTTGGTAAAACAGTTTTGTGTTTACGTACTGGAGCTATGGCCCGTGCAACACGGACTGCGACTTCGCCAACTTTTTCAGGGTCAAGAATAAGCACCCCTGCAACTTTGCCGCTAACAAGGTCGTCAACAATTGTGTTTACATCGTCGTTTGTGCGATTTTTGAAACCGACACAATTTTTCTCAGAGGCTGCAATAACAGGTGCATTGACCTTAGCGGCTTCGTCAGCAACATCGGTTCGAACGCATTGTTCGTCGAGTACAACAACATCAGCTAATCCGGCACGGATAAATCGTAGTTCCCAGCTAATTGGACCAACAATTCTAGCACGATTATAGTACCGTGTCATGTCGTGACTTGTGCAACATAATCCGACTACTTCGAGGTTATCATCAACTTTGTTTGCTTTTGCGTAGTCAATAATGCCAACAGATGGAACGACATTGTGACCAATACACATGATGACAGGTTTTGAGCGCTCGACACTACCGATACCCAGTTTCACAAGGGGAGCTTCAGGGTCAGCTTTGGGATAACCTAAAGCAGAAATCTGGGCAATGTCGCCGACTTCCATGCCAACATGGTCACACATACCAACGTGCATTGCTTTAGACTCAAAGTCTAAGTCATTTGCTTCTTGGCCCGTGTGGGCTACTGCGAGAATTTGTGTGATTTGCTCTTCAACATATGCTAAAACATCATCCAAGTCACCAAGTGTTTCGGGTTTAATACCGGTTACAAGGCGTGTGATGGGGGCTTCAACTTTAATGTTTAAACCACCGATATCTAAGGGGAATTTGCGTCCGTATTTCTCGATTAAGTGATGAATTAAGTGCCTTGAGTGCGCTGAGTGACAGGCCGCACCAATTGCACAGGCAATCATGACAATACGGGATGATTGGGATTTGATGTTTAAGCCACATGCACCGCGTTTCCCAGCGGTCAAATCACATTTGCCAAAAGTGCAAAGGCAACATGAATCACAATCAGGCATGTAGAAGGCTTTGTATTTTGTGAGAAGTTTCATGTCCCAATCTCTTAGGGCAGTAACGGAGGGCATCGGAGTTGGACCCATAGGCTCAGTGTAGCTATCATTGACAACTTTACCGATGGATAACTCGAGGTTTTTGATAAGACCAACAGTGGTCTTCATTTCGTCTATTTTTACATGGACGTTTTTAGTCAAATTGGAAACCTCAGTAAAGGTTTACCACTACACTAAATTACAATCTTTTTAAACCTTTCCAGAATTTTATTTAAAAGTCAGATTGCACTTAGAGAAATGCAAGGTTTCATAAAAATTGTGTAAAAGAAATTACCGCTTATAAATAGCCCAAGTTTTTAAGAATTTGCTTTACTGACAAATACGCCTTGTTTGTATTGGGCAAATCTAAAAGCGAATCTCCATCGAGAACAAACTGATCAAGCTGATCATCGGCCTCGATTTTCCCAAGATATTTAAATTTCAACTCTTCCTCAGCACGCTTCCCCAGTTCAGCAGGGAAACGATAACCACCAATTAAGTAAAAATTTTCAAATTTCATGTCAACTTCTTTAGCAATTTTGTAAGCCCGTCTAACATGATCCTGTGACTTTTTGGAATGATCCAAGATATCAAAGATATCGTTTACCTCAGAGGTTATGCGTCTATTTAGATTTTCCAACCCTGCAGGAGAGTCAACAAGTACATATTTGTAGTTTTTTACCAGTGATTCCAAAGCACCCTTTAGTGCACTGTTGGGCATACAATAGCATCCCTCAACCCATTTATTGCCCACTGCCATAAAATCAAAATTTTCGCTTTCATATAATCCTTTTTCCCATATACGACTCTCGATACGCTGAGTTGGAGCAATACCTACAGTTGTTCCGCCGCCCTCGATAAAAGTGCTCACAAGCAAATCGGCTATGGTGGATTTACCTGCCGCCTTGAGATCTACACCCAACATTTCACCCAGATTTTGATCTGGATCAGCATCAACTAACAATAGAGGAGACTGTTTAGCTTCAATAAAGGCCTTAGCCATCAAAACACTAAAACTAGATTTTCCAGTTCCACCCCGTCCAACAGTAACAAGAGTTTTCATCTAAAATAACCCTGATATTTAAGTAAAAGCCGCATATATTTCTATGGTTTACATGAGGAATTTTCCCATTCTTTCATAGTTTTACATTTGACAATTTGTCCTGCAGTACAACTAATTTTAGGCCTTTCGCTATTTTAGGTGGGTGCGCTCATTTGCCCTTCTTCAAGCTTGCTATGTTCTCCCTTATACTCCATAACATATACCGCAACGGAACTTATTGGCTCTACCCACCTGATTTGACGAATAACCTAATTTTACATCTCAAACTGTCAAAAAACTATTAAAAACTCTTGAAAAACAAGAAAAACCGATTTTTCTGTCAGTTTTTCGATAAAAACACAAAAAATCACAGTTTTTAGATAGTCTCACCAGGCAAATATCCAAAAACACTACAAAACACAAACAACACACACCCATCACACAGAACATAGGAATAATTCATCATGTTTTTCCCCAACCGCCAAACCTGAATGAGTTGGTTTGATATATTTTGACCCAAAAATATACATAATTGATTAATTTATGAGTTGATATATTTCACATCGAAGCACATGCACGCAATTAAATACACATATATTTAATAAATAAAAATACATAAAATTAGAGCTAAACAAAAATTAAACAACTCAAACTTATATTCGATGAGAACTATCGCGCATTAAAAACCACAACATGCATGTTTAAAAATATATTCTGAATGTTATTTGAAGAGTGGATAAAAATCAAGTACTTTTATTTAACAACATCTCACAAACATCATCTATAGCTTTTACTGCTTGGACATTTTTATTTTTAAGTGGAGTTACACCCAACATATCTGATTCGATAACATTCTGATCCCAGGGCACATAAGAGAGCACATGGATACCATTTTGATCGGCAAACGTTTGAATAGTTTCCCGCTGAACGTCATTCATGACACGATTACCAACAAGATGCAGACTTTTCATACCAGCGCTGACTGCCAACTCATAAATGTGCTTGGCGATTTCAAGCGATTTCATATTGGAATCAGCGACTATAAGAAGATCATCAACATGCCGAGATGTTCCTCTACCGATGTGCTCCACCCCTGCTTCGAGGTCCATAACTACGGCCTCGTTTACTTCAACCACAAGGTGACGCAAAAGAGCCCGAATGACAGCTGTAGGAGCACACATACAACCAGCACCCATCGTGCGAACAGTTCCCATGACAATAAGATTTACACCCAATGGAGTAGGTATAGAGTACTGTTTAACAATATCATCAACACTAAAATGAAGATTATAAACGCCGCCGTAACCGGTACTGGTTTTTGTTTCAATAAGCGGCTGGTTATCCGAAATGGGAACTATTTTTCGGGTTTCCTCAGCAGATAATCCCAAAGTTAAGCCCAGATTTGGAGAGGAATCAGCGTCTATTCCAATCGTTTTTAATCCACGTACAGCAAAGCCGCAGGCGATGCCTCCGGCGATAAGCGTTTTACCGACGCCACCCTTACCAGCAACAGCTATTTTCATAACAATCACAATAAAAAAAGGTTTGTCAAATTAATTTACATTTCCTATTACACACAAAACAAATAAAAAGCATCTTTAGACCTACATTTGACAGTTTGACCTAAAACAGTCAAAAATTAAAGTACACTCAGAAAATATTCGCATAATAAGAAAGTTCTTGTAAAAATAACCAAAAACATACAACTGCCTGCAATATAAATAATTCAACACATTTTCTCCTCAAACTGCCGAACGTGAGTTTAGACAAAGAACAGACCAGAGTTTTGCCAGTGTATTTCTACAGAATCAAAAACAGGCCGTTCACCATTTTAGGCGGGTACACTTATCTTTATTCTCCAACTTGTTTATGTTCTCAATTATGTTCCATACAAGGCTATGTCGCAACAGAACTTATTGTCTACTCACCTGTTTTGACGAAGAACCAAAAAAGCCGTTTAGTGTTTGTATATTACTTATGGACACACGGTTTTTAAATGAACATATGATCGAAAACCCACACCACAATACACAGCCTGATTTCTCAGCATTTTTGTACTATACGCGTATGTGTATTTATTTTAACTTGATTTTGCGAATAATATTTCAATTAAAATATTGGTGATGATTGTCGCTATTTTTTACAACACGCATTTTTGTTGTGGGGTGTAATTATACCATACATTATGTGTAAAAATTATGATACAGCCATCATATAAAAAACAAGAGTTAACACACAAAAAACGAATATAATAGGACATAATAAATAATGCGTGTTAAAAAGCGACAAATAATTTTCAGCCGCGCACATTACAACTCTGACGAGAAATCAGGATACATTTAAATTTCCACTCATATGTGGTTTTGATAATACAAGCACATGAGAGGAAATAAAAAGTGAACAACACTATTCGCTCAAAAAAAGATTATGAGTTTTTTTTGAAAGCTGATCAAATTGCCCTCAACATGAATCAAAAACAACGACCAAACAGATTTGGTGACGAAGTATGGATATTCCAAAAACTATTGAGAAAAACAGAATATTTCCAAAATTGTCGTAAAGATCCCCTTTCTAAAATCTACCTACATTATCTCCGTTATAGACTACATCGACTAAGTTTAACTTGCGGATTTACCATTCCCAGAAATGTATTTGGACCAGGTTTGTCCATAGCCCACCGCGGCACCATAATTATTCACCCCAAAGTTAAAGTGGGCGAAAATTGCCGATTGAACACATGCGTCATTATTGGAACATCACCCACAGATAACGTTGATTTAGTCCCTAAAATTGGAAACAACGTTTTTATCGGACCAGGAGTCGTGATTACTGGCGACATCGAGATTGCAGATGGAATTGCTATAGGCGCTAACTCTTATGTTGATAAGTCTTTTTTAGAGCGCGAAATAACTATTGCGGGTATTCCTGCTCGGAAAATTTCACAAAAAGGTCAAAGAAAAGTGTTTGGGCGAGCCACAGACACTCTACGTCAAAAAAATGTGTTGGAACATTAAACCGTGTATTTATGCGAGTTTTCAATTTTTCTACTACAGACAACCTCCAAAAGCCCCATTTCAAAAAACCAGGCAACATAGGTACACGGTTTTTAGCAGACAATTTTTAGAAAAATATGGTTTTCGAGGGCTACCCGTAATAGATACAATTTGGATAGCGTTCGTTGTAGTGTTAAGTTAATGACATTATCTGAGCAGTCATTTTTTGTGTTTGTGTTCCCATTATGTGCAAGGGATGACAGGTTGGTCTTTGAAGGTGCTTTCTCAGGTTTTATAGGAATCCGATTTGTTCTTTGGTGGTTTTACGATTAGTTTTTGCATACACAAATACTCATTATTTAGCACCATATAATTTATAAGTATTTTGATATTACATTAATCAAAATTCTAGATTTTCACAGATTTATATTTGTATTTGATACACATATTTTTTTATGTTTTGACACGTGTATATTGGATCTTGTATTTTGAAAAGCAAAAAGACTTTCCCAAAGCCACATTTACACAATTCAAACTGCACAAAAGTCAAAAAAACAACATCCCACTAAACACTACAGATAACGTACCCTATTGCTGTATGTAGTAGTCTTGATGAATTTTATCGGAGTTTTGCGCAATCTGAATTGTTTTTAACCAACCAGTATAGCACAAAATCACAGCTGAGTTTAAAACTTTATTTGCAACTAAATCAGTTTCTAAGTGAGGCACAACAGATGCCTACTGAGCAAACAGAAAATAACCAAAAACTCAGAGACGCAAAGAAAAAAGAGATGGAACGCCAATTCCTCGATGGATTCAGAGATGAAGAAATAGGCGTCTACCGCGAAATGTTTTCGGCAAAAAGTCAAATTGAAGGCCAAGATGGCGGCATAGTCACAACTTTGTTGCTAAAAGGAATACACGAAAACATATTCGACGTAGCCATAGTTGTCCACCGCAAAAAAGAATATAATGCAGAAGTCATAGCAGCAACAACAAAAGAAGAAATTTTAGCAGCCAAAGGCACAATCTATTACAGAATCAACGTAACCAAAAAGTTGCGCGAACTCTTAGCCCAAGGCAAAACCCGCATAGCCGTTGTCGGTACATCATGCGAAGTAACAGCAGTTAGAAAACTCCAACAGACCCTAAGTAAAAACATAGAAATCACTGTTATCGGGTTGTTCTGTTTTGGCGCCTTTAACCCCCAGAAACTTCAAGAGAAAACAAAAGCACAATTAGGTATTGATTTAAATAAAGCAACAAAAATACAGATTAAACAGGGCAAATTTAGCGTATATGTTGATAACAAAGAGCATTATTGTAAAATCAAAGACATCAGTGAAGCAAGCGAGAGGATATGTAGTTTTTGTAATGATTTTGTTTCTCGACTCGCAGACATTTCAATTGGTTCAACAACCAATAGAACAGGGTATTCCACAGTAATTGTACGTTCAAAAAAAGGAACCACCTTGGTATCAAATTTGGACGTTAAAAAAAAGGAAGCGGACCGACAAGGTATTGCCAAACTTGTCCAACTCAAAAGAGAACAAGCAAAAAGGGCCAACCACAATCCACCCTAAAAAGAGACAAACCAACAAAATCATTCTAAGGCAAGCGGTGAATGGGAGGGTCTAGGGTTAATATGCAAAAGATTTTTTAACTCAGAATGCGTCCCCTTTTAAACTGAGATGAAATTTCCATGAAAATCTTAAACGAGTTTGTGCCCACACGTAAATTCTTCAAGCTTGCCGAAGAACTCAAAGATCTAGTTGATGGATGGAATGTAACTGATGGAGCTGCAGGTTTCCCAGCGCCAAGCGGCGTTGTAGTCAGTTGCTTACTCAAAAATAAATACCCAGACAAATATGTCTGCCCAATCTTCATACTACACTATAAAGGACCTGTTGAAGTCGGCGGTTTAGCCCTTGCGTCCGACATCGTTGGACTTGACGGCTTAGCAGTCACCATGGGAGATACCCCCCACTTTGGTGAAGCCCTAAAGCAGTTGCCTTCTTCTGAAGTAGCACGAGATTTCATACGCAATGACGTGAAAACCAAGAATCTAAAACTCGGTTGTCTCTTAACTGCAAGGCAATCAATCGAAGCCACGCTGGAACGGGTCCGTCAACCATGGGACTTTGTCTACTTCATGAGACTAAACGATGACTCATTTGACCATCTCAAAGCAGTTTCTGAGGAATGTAAGAAACTCAACAAACCATTGTTTGCATACTTTTTGGTTGGCACCGCTAAGAATGTAGAGACTCTCAAACTCATCGGCTGGCCAACTGCGGCAACCATGGAAACTGTGGAAGAGAAAGCAGCAAAATGTGTCGGACTTGTCGACGGCCTCATCGCAACCTGCGCAGGTGATGCTGAAGGCGACAAACTGATGTTACAAAAACTTCAGAAATTCCGCAGTTAAACACAAATCCATTGAGACCTAAAGTCTCTTTCCAAACTTTCAAACTTTATTATTTTTTTCAGCCATCAATCAGTTAGATTTGAGTGGTCATGTTTTGTTTTATACTTAACATAAAAACTTACATTCGGCAGTTTGACCTAAAACAGCCAAAAATTAAATCATGCTCAAAAAATATTCGAAAAAATAAGAAAATCATTGTAAAAATAACTAAAAACACGCAACAATCAGTAATATAAACAATTCAAAATATTTTTTTCCCAAACTACCGAATGTAAGTAAAAAGACAAATGTGGAATTAATAAGAACAGAAATATCGACATACATACATTTTCTACCCTCAAAAATAAGCAGCTGACCAAGAATCATGGCATTATATGTTTATCAACAACTATGATTTCACTACCGTCGTTGTTTGAACAATAGCTCGGTCCCCAGTACAAGTGTATAGACGACCTCCGAAAACCTATATTTTTCCAAAAATCGTTTGCTAAAAACACTCCAACTGTGTTGATTGGTTTTCTGAAATGGGTTTTCGGAGGTTGCCTATAAAAGAGGAGATTTTTCCGCTCTTAGCGTTAAACTCTTCTCCGAGGAAGCGCTATGCATAAAAGATCTGCACACAGAAACGGCCCAACTCATCTCAGCAACATCAAAAGCAACCCTTAAGTTCAGGATAGACAGGCATTTGGTAGGAGAGACACCTCACGAGCAATATTCAAGTGATACCAATTAAAGGACTACCGTTAATACAGTCAGGTGACAACTTGGGCAAAATGATTGTTAAAGCCGCAGAGAAACAGGGCACACCAATCCAACTGGGCGATATCGTGGTGGTTACACATGTAGTGGTTTCCAAATCCGAGGGTACCATAATAGATCTTAGTGCAATTAAACCGTCCCAACGGGCTATGGAAATCGCCAATCAAACCAATAAAGACCCAGCACTTGTGGAAGTTATATTACAAGAAACCAAAAGTATTGTACGCTTAGGACAAAATAGCATCATAACCGAAACACATAGTGGCATCATTTGCGCCAATGCCGGTATTGACCACTCCAACGTTAATGGCGAACACAATGTAGTGCCTTTGCCCAAAAATCCCAATGCGTCCGCGGTAAGTATCCGAAGTGCGATTAAACAGTTTAGCGGTATAGAGGTAGCAGTGATTATTTCAGACACCCATGGCAGACCCTTTCGGCTAGGTGAAATCAATGTGGCAATTGGCACCGCAGGGTTTAAACCGATCCGGGACAGGCGGGGTGAAAAAGACTTGTTTGGCTATATCCTTAAGATAAAACAAACTGCTATAGCCGATGAGATATCTTCTGCTGCAGAGTTGGTGATGGGACAGGCCAACGAGGGTATACCAGCCGCCATTGTACGGGGCTACAACTATCAATCCGCTGAAGATACAGCTACAAACACCCTTATACGGCCAAAAGAGAAAGATCTTTTTTGGTAATTTTCTTAACAAAGTTCAAAAGTCCGATTCTTATTTAGTAAACGACACGAGAGCGAAATAGTATGGAAGGACAAACACCCCGAGAATTCTTTGAAAAAATTCTCCCGACGAAATTTAAACCTGAAAAAGCAAAAGGTATTACCACAATAGCACAGTTCAACGTGTCTGGTTCAGATGGCGGTAACTGGTTTATAATTATAAAAAATCAGGAACTCCAGATAACTGAAGGTATGGCAACATCACCTGATTTGACGTTCAAGTTGAGCGATACAGATTTTTTGGATTTAGTTACTGGAAAAATAAGTGCAGAAAAAGCTGTTTTTACAGGTAAAATCCAGTTTGAAGGCAATATCGTGACAGCATTAAGGCTACGGGATGCAGGCTTTTTATAAACCTGCTTCCGGGTGGTTTGTTAATTTATTGAGCAGGTGTTTTTTCTGTTAATTACAATGTTTTTAATGATTTAAATTTAAAATATGAGTGTTTAGTTGGTTGGGTAGGTACTTTTGTTTATTTTGCTTCTTAGTTAATATGGGATTTTTCCCCATGGTACTTATGTGTTTATTTAGAATGGTCAATAAATAACAAGAACAATTCGTACAAGGCGCATATTTTCCATGGATATTGTTTTGTTTTTTATTTGGCGTTATTTCCGGGCTGATTTTAGAGCGTCACATAACACGAAATTTTGTATGTGCTCTCAGAGGCATATACATCAATTACACCTGAATGCCGCATTTTTTAGCGTGACAAAAAATAAGTTAAAGACCTTCAAGACTACCAACAATATCATCCTCAACACCAAACACAGACAAAATCTTCTTCTGCTTCTCAGACAACGCCCAAACAAATCTAAACTCATCCCCACCACAAGACATGATCACAATATTTGACAACAAATTAAGCGCCTTACGCAAAGATAAACAATTAACAGATAAAAACCCAGCCAACCGACTAAGCAAATAAGAACGTAACACACATGCCACAAACACCACAAACACCTTCCCCTCAATAATCTCCTCACTATGCACACACACCCTCCCACAACTCAAATCCACCCCAATCTGCGTAAACAACCCCTCATCCACATCCTTAGCCCGATAATAATACAAAACATCAGACAAAGAAGACAACATATCAGTTGAAAACAACAAAAAATAACCCTTCATCGCACGCAACAACTCTACTTTTTGCGTGTCAACCGCATAATCAAACTCCAAATCCCCCACATGCCGCGTAAGAACAAAATAGGGTTCATAGCGACTCAGGTTCTTTGTTGGATAGTGCTTCAAACCAGCAAGCTCTACTTTTAAGTCCTCAATATAAGCCGACAAATCCTCACACAACTTGACATGACTAAGTGCATCATAGAACAACAGCACCCGACCCTCAACCCCACAAACCACTGTATCTACCGATATTCCATACAAGTGAGGATACAACTCAAGCTCATGAGTATAACTCTCCACTTCACTCCTGTGGGTTACAAGGAGTTGTTGTGAGAGTTTTAGGGAGGGTGGCATGCGAAGAGTAAAGGCTGCACAACAAGACCTCAGAGTCTTGAGATCTTCCTCACTCCAAAACCTTTCATCCAACACTAGCTTTACACGTTCTATGCCTATGTTTTTTGCATTTGCGAGCACATAGGACAAATTAGTTTTATCGGTTAGGTTTCCATTGTAACGGTTATAGTAGAGGGGTAGTTTAGTTTGTTCATCGCAAAACATACCTAAATTGAATTGGTTTAAATTTTCATGGTAGTTATTGTAATAATGTTCAACACTCATCAGGTTTTGGGAATAATATGATATTGGAGTGACGTCATAATATACGGTGCTGTTTGTCAGGGATTTTTTTATCCAGTGTTTGAAGAATTCGTGTCGCTGAGCGGGGGTTTGGTTGGCAAATAGGGTGCTGCAGGCGGCGGAGGTGAGGGTGCGGGTTAGGTTGGTGTGGTTTCTTTGTTGCCAATCATCTATGGTGTCCATGGTGGTGCCTTCTTTTATCATGTAGGCGACTATGGTTAGGATTTCTTGGGCTTGTTTTTCTCCAAAGGTTTGGGTGAGGGTGTCTGTTAGGCCGATTTGTTGGCTTATTTTTTGGATGAGGTAGGTGTAGCCGTAGTCGTATATGGTTGTTGGTTTTGGTTGGGTTTGTTGGGTTGGGTAGAGTTGGTAGTAGTTGTTGTTGGGTTGCATTTTGTTTGTTTTGGGGTCGTATTTGCCTATGTTTTTGGCTTTGCTTCTTGGTTGGCCGTTTTGGTTGCGGTAGTGTTTGGTGTATTTGTAGACGTATTTTTCTGCTTTTTTGCCTGCTGTTTTTATGTGTATTCCTTTGTCTTTGGGTATGTCTATTAGTGTTTTTGGGAGCGTGGCTGTCACCTTTTTTGTATACGCTAATATTAGCGTATATTGGTTGTATTAAAGGTTTTTGGTTGTTTTTTGTTTGTTTTTTGTTTGTTTTGTTGGTGTTTTTGTTGTTTTGGTGTTTTTGTTATTGTTTTTGGGGTTTTGTTCTGCCCCCGCTAAAAATTACAGAATTCAGGTTATACAATAAAAGCCTAAATCAATAAAAAGCAAAATTGGCCCTCTAAACACTGTCGTTTTTTAAGATAAATAACATTTTGTTGACCCTATTTCTATAAATTTTATTTATGGGTTTTTATTTGCCGTTATTGTTATTTTTGCACTCACGTTCCTCACAATCATTCTCATCGTTATTGTCATAGGGTTTAAGACCCATTTCTTTCCAAGTTATACCAAATGGGACACCACCAGAGGTATAGCCAGCTATATAATAAAACGTATCATCTTGCCAATCGTAATATTTTTTAGATAATCTCTCGGCTTCTGCTTCTGCTTTCTTTTTTCTAAGTTGCTCACAACGGAGAGCTTCTTCTTTTAATAAATTATCAACGTAACCTGGTTTAAATTCATAGCCGATTTCTAAAAGCTCTCGAACAGCGCAAGGAGTATTGACATGGAATTTTTTACGGTACGCCTTAACAACATGCATACCATTATAGGTTGGAAGCCAAACTTTCGCTCTTGTAAGTCGCGATTGTTTTTTTGTGCTCGTGTGCGTTTTTTCTTCTTTTTTGTTACCATAAAGCTTGCACAACCCTTTTTTGCAAACAAACTATTCTTTACTCCAAACTACTGTTGGGTGTTTTATTTGTTGTGTCCGTTTTTTTTGGTCAGCAGTTTGGGTTTTGTGGGTGGGTTTTTGTTGAACGGATTGCAATTGTAGGGTTTATTTTCTAAAACTATATTATCATTGCCCGCAGGCACAATATTATCGGGAGGCTGTTTGAGAACTATAAATTTTTAGATTTTTGAAAAAGAATAGGAAAAAACGATAGTGCGCCAACATAGAATAATTTTTTACAGAACAATATTTTACGTGCTACCCATAAATTAAATATACGTTTATCTTCAAAACTTAAAAGATCTACCAATCATGTATAGAGCCAATACGAATTTGATTCTGCATCAAATTAACTATTCTAAATTGTCACACTCCGAAAAACTGTTAATTTGTTACTACCTGATTTCCCGGATTTATTATACACAGGCCGATGGAAATCCACGAAAATAACCGGAATTATAAAAATACCTGTAAAATACACCTTAAACAATACGGCCTATGTATAATTAAATCTGAATTATACACGTGTTTTGTTTAATCATTAAACGTTGTTTTGAGGCGTTTTTTAAAAACCAAACGCATTTATCAAATAGTTCCCACACTTGTGTATAAATTTTGTGGGAATTTAGGTTACTACTCAGCAGGTTCCCACTGTAGTGTTTTTACAGCAAAATGGCACACATATAGGGTTTGTTCTTATTTTCCTTCTGTCGCAACCATATTTTTGCAGAAAACCCACTGTGCATAGCGGTTTACGAGCGAAAAATAACACTATATACCCCTGCTGAGCAGTAACATTAGTTTCTTGTTTTTCAAGATTTTCGCTATTTTTTGATATTGTGTTTTTCTTGAAAAACACATGTAACCTTTGAAAACCCCATTTCAGAAAACCAAACAACACAATTGCAGGTTTTCAGCAAAACAATTTTTGGAAAAATATAGGTTTTCGGAGGTTGCCTATAGTGTTATGAAAACAACCCAAGCAGCAGTCAAATAATTATTATTGCTCAAATTAGCACCACAATCTCGACACCTATTTATGCCTTTATTTGTTAACCTCTCAGCGGAGACTAAAAAATGTCAAAAGCACAAAGAGCACATAAAATTGCAGTAAGAGATTACCAATTCACAGAAAACTTGACCGTAGAAGAACTTGTGAGACAAATGGGAGAAGCGTGGGGTTTCACCGCAGGCAAACTCGCCATGGGGGTAGACATTATAGAAACCATGATGACCGATAAGAAATGCACTAAATTTCTCTCGTTCACCGCCGACATCATTGCAACAGGTACCCGGGGCGTTATCAAGGAATTAGTAAAACAAAAACTTGTTGACGTTATCATCACAACCTGTGGTACGCTTGACCATGATATTGCTCGATGTTGGAAAGACTACTATAGAGGCAGTTTTATCATGAATGACAGCAAACTACATGAAGAAAGCGTCAATCGATTAGGCAATGTGCTTGTTCCCAATGACAGCTATGGCCCAATCATTGAAAAGAAAATTCAAACCATGCTCTCTGAGCTCTACGCAGAAGGAAAAAAAGAGTTGTCCACAGCTGAATTGTCACGCGAAATTGGTTTACGTTGTTGCGATGAGACCTCTATTCTCTATTGGGCCGCTAAAAATGACATCCCGGTCTATGTACCAGGCATAACAGATGGCGCTGTGGGTTACCAGTTGTGGTTTTTTAGCCAAGATCACAGAGATTTTCGAGTTAATCTGCTAAAAGATGAGGATGAACTCAACAACATTGTTTTTGACGCAAAAAAATCAGGGGCACTTATAGTTGGAGGCGGCATAAGCAAACATCACACGATTTGGTGGAATCAATTCAAAGATGGACTAGACTACGCGGTCTATATTAGCACTGCAGACGAATGGGATGGTAGCCTTAGCGGTGCGCGTCCCAGAGAAGCAATTTCGTGGGGTAAAATTAGCGAGAAGGCCAAACGGATAATGATTGAAGGTGACGCAACGATGGTGTTGCCGGTAATGGTAAGTGCATTAATCGATAGGTTAAACAAAAGAAAATGAGCGGATCTTTTGAATCCACCAAGCATCATAGACAGTGTAAGTGAACCCGGCAACAACGATTCAAGTGATTAATCGTCATCAGACAATGTTATGGTTCATCGTTCACTTATTTAGTACGAATTTGAAACACTACGCCATCGTTTACAGGGATTAGTGAATAAAAGGGGTTGCTATTGTTAATGTAGTTTAGCATTAGTTTGATTGAAAATTAGGAGAGTTTTCACCATAGGCAGATGATGATTTTCGCAAAACAATGGAGGGTAAAAAACGGGGTAGCTATGGAATGTTCATCAAAGAGTCTGTTAGCTTTTAAAGTTATAAAAAATGACACTATTTACTGTGAGCTTCTCAAAATAAGGGTTATTGATGTTTTTAGCGATAAAAGTAATATCTCTAAAAATAGCAATCACCCTACAGAAAGATGTTTCACCGGCAATATGAGTAAGAACAGATATTTTCAAATTAGAAAACTCACACAGCAAAATTAAATACAGCCACACATCAACTAAATAAAAAATTCAACACATCTAGAATAAAATTAATAGCTATACCAAAAAATAAAAAATAATAATATATATTTATGTTTTTGGCATATTTTTGAATATCCAACTCATATCTGGGCCTTCACGTTTCTCAGGAACACGTTCAGCCAAAGCATGAGCGATAAGAGGTAGAGCAATTGTTGCGTCACAATAACACACTGCACGGGTTCCAGTTTGACTATTTATTTTGCCCCAGCTAATTGCCTCTTCTAGGGTACATCCACTGAGCCCCCCCCACTGTGGAGAATCAGTGGTTATTTGAATAGCATATTTGTGGGGATAATAGTATTCCTGCAAGGATTTTCGCAGCCCGCCCTTTCTATCTTTAACACCTTGATCCTCGGTCATGGGTGATACGGATATAGCAATAAGTTGGGTGAGGTCTTTTGGAACACCACCACCGATGTAGATGACCCCGACTTCTTTGGTTTTTGTTCCGATTTGTATGAATTGGTCAAATTCTTTGACACTATCAATGTGAACATTGTGACCTTTGTTTTTAGCGAGCAAAAAGGTTTCACCATATGCACTATCCACTAAAGCAGGACTAAAGATTGGAACTTTGTTAGCGGCTGCAACTGCAGTGATAGCGGGGATTTTTTTTGTGTTTAAAAAGTTACCAAGACCATAAAGGAACTCTGCGGAAGTATACATGTGATCTTCTTTGCAGGTCATAACATAGTCAGTGACAAGATCTTCCATTTCGCGGTAATCAGTTTCTTTGCCAAAGACGTCGTAGTAGCGATTGACGTCTGCGTTGAGGAGTTCTTCGTCATTGACCATGTGATTGCCCTGCCAATAACCCAAACCCATCGCATCCACGATATCCTCAGACACGTTTGCACCTGTTGAAACCAAGACGTCTATGAAACGATTCTCTATGAGCCAGTTGATAACTGTCCACTGCCCAGCGGTGGACATGGAGCCGGCAAACCCCAGAGCAATAACAAGGTCTTTTTCTTTAAGCATGTTCTCCCAGACATCAACGGCTTCACCCAGCTTACGGCCTTGATAGGCTGTTCGGCTCATTTCCTTTAATAGCTGAGAAATCGGTTTTTGCTTGGTAACTTTGATTGGTTCAAGTTTCTTGGTAAAGTAATCGTTATTCATTGTAATATGCACCTGCGTTCTATGTTATAGGGCAGGTATTTGAAATTTGTTATTGAAAAACAGGCATCCATATAGAAGCTTAAAGCGTAACTGCCGATATTTCTGTGTATTTTTTCAAGCCGACTATTTTTTGAGTTCCCAATCCAATAGATTAGGCACAAATACAGAAATAGACAGCTTTTATCTATTGCCCCTCCAGGCAGAGCAGAGACAGCTTTCATTCCAAACAGATAATACAGTTCAACATAGATAACCACTATCATCACAACAAACAGGACTTAAATACAAGCCTATACAACAGAATAGATACTTTTTCAACCACATTAATTAAAAATCATTTTACACCACAGCTCCATAAACAAACAACCATAAAAAAAGAAAATATCGTTGGTTGCAGCGTGATATTTGCATGCTAGGGGAGTTTACCCAAAAGTATTCGGACAGTTTTTCTGGGATGCCGTAATGCCCTTAGAAGCTTTTTGGTGGTAACAATACGGTTTATCTGGTTAGCTTTCATACACAACGCGGTTAACTCTTGGGCAGTAAACTGGGGGGTTTCCACAAGCGGCTCTGTTGCCGCTAAAGTGTAATCACAAAAGTTCTCACAGATATAACCTTTGGATTTTGCCTGCTCGTAGAAAGCTGTTCCATAGAGCGGCATAACAATACTAAAAATAAAGCTCTCAGCACCCAGTGTTTTGAGCTTGTAAGCGTACTGGATTGTTGCCTCAATGTCGGCTTTGGTTTCACCAATTAAACCTATGACAAAAAAGCAACCCACCTTAATGCCTACTTTTTTACAAGCTACAATCGCATCCTCCACTTTTTTTAGGTCAAGACTCTTTTTGGCAACATTAGAAACAATGTGTTGTACACCGGATTCCGGTGCAACACGAATTTTTTTACACCCCGCACGTTTCATCTTGCGCAATAACGTCTCACTAAGTGTGTCGGCACGGACACCATTTGGAGTGAACCATTCAAAGCGTAGACCACGTTCTACGATTAAATCACATATCTCGGCCATGCGCTTGGGATCCCAGGTCATGTTATCATCAGCAAAATCTATTTGTTTAATACCATAGGTTTTAATAACATGCTCTATCTCGTCAACCACGTTTTTGGAGCTTCGAGAACGCCAGGTTTTACCCCACATAAGAGAATGGGTACAAAAAACACAACTAAAAGGGCACCCTCGACTGGTAATAACAATGGTGTTGGGTTTGGTGATTTCTCCGCGCAGAGGGTTTTCTTTGACTGCACTTGTATAAACTTGCATGGGTAACAAGTGGCGGGCAGGCAGGGGCAAAATATCTAGGTCTTTAATGACCTCTCGTTTGCGATTTAATATGATATTGCCGTTTTTTTTGTAACCTAACCCATCGATATTGTATAGTTCAGTTTTTTTTTGCTCCAGGGCCAAAACCAGTTCAGAAACGGTTATTTCAGGTTCGCCGACTACCACAAAATCTGCTACACTATTCTGTAGACAGTCTTCGGGTCGTGAAGATGGATGAAGACCAAACAGCACCACAGAGATGTTTTGGTCAACATTTTTTGTAATGGAGACAACTTCATAAGCAGTTTTGGACCAGCCTGAAAAGGGGATTTCAACGATGACGACCTCAGGTTTCCAATTTCTGATGCGTTCTGCAATGGTTTTTGCACTCAAACCCACGCGGTACTTAGTTGCGTCTAGCTCCAGTAAATTCATCCAGCCTTCGGTGGGTGAGTCGATAATGGTTACTGAATGATTTTTTTCAAGCACCGCAGCAACAGAGGCCAGAACAATGGGGGGAAAAACGTTGGGTCGTCCCCATGCTTTTGGTTGTATTCGGGGTGGATTAATCAAGCAAACTCGCATTGCAGACCCTTCTTTTAAGCAAACATACCTGCTTTGATTAATATGTTTGCACGAAATAGACATTTATGGATATGCTCAGAGGCCAATAGTTTAATCGATGAAGAGCAACAATATCGAAAATAGTTCATAAAATGATACCTCAAGAGGTGTGTTTCTAAGTCTAGGTGCGCTTGTTTTGTTGGCCTTTTGCATTTTAGGTGGTGCTTGTGTCATTCTTTCTCTAACGGTTTATGTTCAAACATGTCCAACAACTGCTATGTCACAACAAAACTTATTGACCTGCCTGTTTTGACGAAGAGCCAAGCGTTTTTTAATTTTAAGATTTATTAGCCTACAAGCCAAACATATACCAAACCTCCTTGGAGCCAGACAGTTGCAAAAAGATCCCCGATTAAAACAGAAAATTTTTGAAGCAAACATCGCTGTTCATCGAGAAGAAGCAAAATACTACGAACAGCTCCATCCGGAAGTCTATAGCAAAAAAGAACAAAAAAGAATAACAACCAAACTCAGAGAAGTCGGCCAGCTGATTGGCAACAATAAAAAAAACGCATTGGATGTTGGTGCGGGAACTGGCAACTTAACGGGTAAACTATTACAAATGGGTTACCATGTAACAGCCATAGATATTTCAGCAGAAATGTGTGCCATCCTCAAAAAAAAATATACCTCTTTTATAGGTAATAATTTAACAGTGATTAATTCACCCATCGAAGATTTGACTTTTAACCAAAACACGTTTGATTTAATTACCAGCTACTCGGTGTTGCACCATCTGCCCGACTACACAGTCGCACTACAAACACTTACAGGCTTGCTCAAAAAAAGCGGCGTAATCTATATCGATCATGAAGCATCACCTTTCTACTGGACAAATGAGCGTAGTATGATAGCAGCAGTAATCAAAGGCCTCTATTTGCATTCTAATCCCATAGTCAATAGCCTATACTTTCAAGTCACCGGCTTGAGGGTTCCCATGATAGACTATACTTTCTCGGATTACTGGTTCAAAAAAGAACATGCACTAAACCATCAAAACATAGAAGGTGTGTTCAAACAATCGCACTTTACATATTATAAACGGATAGATTATTACCAAAATGCAACTTGGACACCAAATCCCCTGTTTTATCCGTATCGACTGATTTGTAAACCCGAAATGAGCTATTGGATAGCCAAAAAATAACCAGATATGAGAACCAAACAGTAACGCATCATTGTGGAAAGGTAAACAAATTTTCACTTAAACTCAAGGGTTTCGATAAAATTCACAAGACTACAAAACATACAACAACACATAAAGAAACATACACAACCTGAATTTTTGTCAAAATTTAATATATCCTGATTTCTCGGCGTTTCTGTACTATATATGTATATGTGTTGCTTTTAATTTGATTTTACTGATAATGTTTCAATTAAAGTGTTGGTGATGGTTGTCACTATTTTTTACAATACGCATTTTTGTTGTAGGGTGTAATTATATCATACATTATGTGTAAAAATTATGACCTAGTTACTTACATTTGGCAGTTTGACCTAAAACAGCCAAAAATTAAATCATGCTCAAAAAATATTCGAAAAAATAAGAAAACCATTGTAAAAATAACCAAAAACGCGTAACAACCAGTAATATAAACAATTCAAAATATTTTTTTCCCAAACTGCAGAATGTAAATAGTTATCATATAAAAAACAAGAGTTAACACACAAAAAACGAATATAATGGGACATAATAAATAATGCGTGCTGAAAAGCGACAAATAATTTTCAGCCGTGTATATTACAACTTTGACGAGAATTCAGGATATATGTGACCAGTTATTTGCCAAATTTTAATGTGTTATTTGTTAGTATGTGTTTAGTTCGCAGATTGTGAAGCAAACTGGTGTTGTGTCGTTATTTGATAAGTAAATGGCCCAGAAATTTAGGTTTAGTATAAATGAGAAATTAAAGATAAATTTTGCTGAAAACTAAGGTGACCTCCGAAAACCCATATTTTCCAAAAATCATCTGAGAAACCCTACAAATATGTTACTTGGTTTTCTGAAAGGGTGTTTTCGAAGGTTGCCCTAAATACATACATTGATGTTGGTTATGTTTGTTTTATGTGCAGTTTTATGTGTTGATTGGAGCATAAATTTTTATTCACACTGCCAGCATAATTGTATTACATGACAAAATTGCAAGTGTAGCAGACAATATTAACATCATTAATGTTTAAACTGGCGATATTTATAAAATCAAGTTAAAACCAGTACATTGCATGCAGGGTATAAAACAATGAGAGTTCAGGTTTTAGGGAATTAAAAACAAACCCTCTGTCGAATTTGTGTAATTTATCCGCTAAAAAAATAGAGAGAAATTATTTATGCTGAAACGCCGTTGCAATGGCTATAACCACAATGATTAGCAATATAACAATTACTGAATAGATCCAATTGATTGCAAAAACTGCCCATGCACCACCCACAGCAAGTGTAATCAAACCAAACACAACAGTACTAAAGCTACTACGCTCATACCGTTCGAGCTTATTTGTACGCATGACACCAAGAACAATCAACCACAAACCACAAAACACAGCCACCACTGGCACAATCAGTATCCAATTGATAATCCCTATAACATAGAGTAGTATAGCAATTGTGACGGCAAGAAAAAAAATGCCGATGGTTAACAGAGTACGCTTTTGTTCAGTGCCCATACTTTTGGCACCTAACTGGTTTTATGTCCACATTCGGGGCAGAATTTACTGTATACGGGGATAGCTTTATTGCAGTTAGGACAAATCATCGTCTGCTGGTTTGGCGGGGTGAGATTGGTTCCACAACTAGGGCAGAATTTACTGGTTGCGGGCACTTTTTCGCTGCATTTAGGACAGATAATTAGTGTCGCCGCAGGTGCTGCTTGTGGGACATTTTGTTGGTTCATGATTTGGGGGATAAGTACCATGCCTGCGCCCATCGCGCCTGAGCCACCGCCTTTGCCAAGGGATTCTGCTGAGCTCTTTAGGGTTTCCATGCGTAATACGTCGCCGGCTGCGGTGTTGCCAGTTTTGAGCCAAAAGAGACGTTCTCGGTATTCGGGTGTAGTGTCGATGCCTTCAAAGCGAAGATCAGTGAGTTCTACGCCGACGCGTTTGAAATAGTCAATAAGAGTATTTTTGACGATAATGGAAGTTTCGGTTAGGCGGGTGAATACGGATACAAGGTCGTAGTGACTGAGTTCGGTGATGATTTTTTCATTGAGAAAGCCGCGGAGAAAGCCGTTGACGCTGTCGGTGGTGTAGACTTTTTGTCCACCGATGACTTCGTTAACAAACAGAGTGGGTTCAGCTACTTTGAACCAGAACTGTCCATATACCTGCAGAGGTGCAAGTTCGGTGGTCTGTGCACGTGTTCCCCATTTGCCAGCAAAGATTTTAGTACTGATGAACAATACGGTTGCTTTAAATGGTTTGTTACCGCCAAACCCGGCTATTCTTGTCAGTAAACCGGTGAATAGGGGCAGATTTAGGGTGGTTAGGGTGTGTCGACCGGCTTGGAATACGTCATAAGCCTTACCGTCACGGAAGAATACAGCAATCTCGTATTCGCGCACGATAAGTTGGGCACCCCAGGTTATGTCCTCTTTGGGGTAGCGCCAGACAATATCGTCTGCACCTGCGTTTGTCCATTCGATAACTTGCGGCATTAGGCATGCACTCCTTTAATGACTTCTTGGCGTTTATCAAATATGTCTTCGAGCAACTCAAATTTGTCTGTTACGGTTTGGATTTTTTCTTTGAGGTTGGTGTAGTCACCGTCTAGGAGCTGACTTTTTAGTGTGTCAATTTGGTCGGTTAAGGTGTTGACACTGTCTATGAGTTGGGTGTCGTAGGCTATCATACGGTCAAGGTTTTCTTCTTTAATTTTAACTATATCAAAGAAACCAGCGTAACCATATGATGCGTGGTTAATTTTTTCGGTTATGCGATCCATTTTTGCAACTAAACGATCAATATCGGTTAAGACATCAAGGTATCGTTTATCGGTGATTTTTTGGGCTATTGCTCTAGCAGTGTTTTTTCCTCGGGACAGTTTGAGCACAAGATGCGTGCGGAGTAACTTGTCAGACTCTCGTCGGAGTTCTTTTTCTTTGTAGCCGCGGAAACCAGGAAGCGCAGCAACTATACGCTCGGAAAGCCGCATTTGGCTTTTCGCTTGGGTATATCCATCTTTATTTTCGCTTATTTCCACTTCCTCCTATGTTTTCAATGCGTTATAAAAAACGCTCGCATTTAAAGGTTGGCTAGAATTTACGGTTGGGAATGTCACCCCTAAGGGTCATGCCTTTTGCTCCATCAAGAATTATCTGATAAATGTTACCCTTGTACTCATATTTGATAAACCATACCGGTGCATGTAGATACACCATTTGGTTTAGTGTTATAGTGGTGGAAGCTTCTATAATACGGTCGATGTCTTGCTGGAGTAGAAAACGATGATGGGCATCAATCTGCTGACGGGCAACTGTTAACACTTGATCTCGTTCCATCTCGCTGTTTAAGAGCTTGGCGAACCCTTCGATTTTGCGAAAATCGTAGGGCACTTTGCCGGCCAAGGGAACGTCGTAGGCACGCGTGGGGAAATCTGAAGCTTGTCTTGCCAGCACAAGCCAGTTGTATTCTTTTTTGATTTCGCCTTCTTTAACTATCGGTGGGGCGATGCGTTCAAAGATACCTTTGTATTTGGTTGAGGCTTCTACGGATACTATCCAAAACGGCAAGTAGGTAAGGTTTTTTTCGGTAATTTTGGATTTTTTAGCCAAGTCCGCGGGTTTCATAAAGCCTGAACGCATCCAGTCGCGCACTAAATTCTCCATCTGTTCGAGGCTGTAGTTATTGGGAAGAACGGAATGTTCAAAGTTGAATGCTTTCCCAGTTTCTATAACAGTTGTGAAACCACAGTATTTGCAGGTCGCTATAATTTCGCCTGCTTTAAACTCTACTGGTGCACCGCAATGTGAACAGCCGATATTTTGGGCCACTGCCATTTGTGTATTTACACCTTTAGTTTTTCTCGTTTGAGGATTTCTCGGGCAACAATAACGCCAGACGCGGAAGCCTGAATTAAGCCTCGGGTAACGCCGGCGCCGTCACCGATTGTGAACATGTTTTGGATTCGGCTTTCTAAGGCGTGGTTTAGTTGCAGGTGAGATGAATAAAATTTGACTTCAACGCCGTAGAGTAGAGTCTCGGGTGATGCCACGCCAGGAACAATTTTGTCGAGGGCTTCGAGCATTTCGCGGATGTCGGTTAGATAGCGGTAGGGCAAAACAAAACTGAGATCGCCAGGGGTGGCGTTTTTGAGAGTGGGCGTGACAACGCTGTGAGCTATGCGTTCTGTTGTACTGCGTCGGCCATGGTTGAGATCGCCAAGGCGCTGGACCATGACCCCGCCGCTAAGTAAGTTACTGAGCCGCGCGATGTATTTACCGTATGCAATGGGTTCTTTGAAGGGTTCTGTGAACTGGGTACTGACTAAAACTGCAAAGTTGGTGTTAGCAGTTTTGGTTTCTGCTTGGCTACCGCCGTTGACGGTTAAGACGCCGTCGTAGGATTCGGTGGTGACTTCGCCATAGGGAGAAACACAAAAAGTACGGACTTGATCATCAAAGGAACGAGAAAAGTAAACCAATTTTGGTTCATAGAGAATTTTGGTTAGTTTCTCCATCACAGAAGCTATCAATTCGACACGAACACCGATATCCACGGGGTTATTGACGGTTTTTAAGCCACGGATTTGTGCTTCGGTTTGTAGCCACTCAGCACCGCTTCTGCCGGGTGCAATGATTACGTATTTAGAAAGAATTTTTTCGCCGTTCACGGTTTCAACGCCTTGAATGGTGTTGTTTTCGGCGATTAGACCTTTTACTTCGGTTTTAGGCATAAATGTGATTTTGCTATCAAGGTATTCGCGCATACGTTTGAGGGTTTCTAGGCAACGATCAGTGCCCATGTGGCGGACTTCTTGTTTGATGAGTTTTAAACCTACTAATGATGCTTGACGCTCGATTTCATCGACTTGTTTGCTGGCTACACCGTAGACTTCTTTGCTGGCTCCGAATTTGAGGTAGATTTCGTCACAGTATTTGACGAGTTCTTGTAGTTCTTTAGTGGAGACGTATTGGTTTAGCCATCCGCCGACTTCGGTGGATAGGGTGAGTTTGCCATCACTATATGCACCTGCGCCACCCCAACCTGAGAGTACTGCGCAGGGTTCACAGTTAACGCATTCAAAGCCGCGTTTTGAGGGGCATTTGCGTTTGTCAATATCTGTACCTCTGTCGATAACAAGGACATTAAGGGGTGTATGTTCGGTTAGTTCTAATGCTGAAAAGATGCCTGCGGGGCCTGCGCCCACGATGATTACGTCATATTTCAAAGACTAATATCCCTCGGGAACCCAGATGTAGATACAACAGCTCACATATAACTGTTAGCGCCTTTTGGGTCTGGTTAAACTGGGGTAGGCGGCGTGTTTTAAGGGATACATAGTTACAAACATTTAATATCTAACAGGTTCTTTTTATCACGGGATGAGTTATGGTAAAAGATAAAAGTCTTGAAGGTATGGATGACTTAATCAGTGACTTCAATCGTTTTTACATCCTTACCCTGCTTTACAAAGGCCCTATTCACGGCTACAGCATAATTATCCAATTTAAGTGTCGAATTGGAAAAGAAATCAGCCCCAGTCTTGTTTATCCTTTCCTCCAACAGCTCGAAGAAAAAGGTTATGTTAAACATACTGCAGAATTGGTAGAAGATAAGAAACGTAAAAATTTTGAGCTGACTAAAACAGGCAAAGAGTGTTGCACAACCCTTTTTAAACGCTTCACTGAGCTGGTTTCTACGGCTATTGAATCAAGTATCTATGCGTGTGATCACTGCAACTGTAAAATCTATGAAAGCGCTTATCGTGAAACCATTGACTGTATCGAGATGACGTTTTGTTGTATACACTGTGCACAGTCATACAAGCAATCTAAAACCATCAACATGTAAACAATTTCCTAAAGTCAGGCTATGTAGCAGTTGTGTAGTCTGAAATTTTTTTTGTTTTATTGTTTTAGTAAATTTATAGTTACTACTCAGCAGGGGCATATAGCACCATTTTTCATTCGTAAACAGCTATGTATAGCGGTTTTTCTGCAAAATTGTGGTATGAAATAAGGGAAATAAGAATAACGTTAGTGCTATTTTGCGGTAAAAACATTACTATAATGGGACTGCTGAGTAGTAACGATTTATACGCTTTTGTATTGTTTTTTAATATTATCTGTATAAAAAAGTGCAATGTGCTGTGCTGTTTGTTTGGTGCAGTATAAACTTGAATTAGAAGATTAGGTTCCGTCTTTATTAACAGGTTAACAAAAGAAACAGGTAAAACAAGTTGCCATTAAAGACAGATTTATTTTGTAAAGGCGTATAGAAAAATAGAGTAACTTGATACTCGGCATTAATCTTTAATGGCTTCTATGAAACTCATAACATTCCAGAGTTTAACTCTTGTATAGGGCGGCATATTAGGATCTTGGAGTATCTCATCCAACAATGCAACTGCATTTGAGGCCTTCACCGCTGGCGTATATTCATCACTTTGTAGAGCGTTCATAGCGTCTTTAGCGCTTCGACGTATATTACGCGGCGTCGTACTGTCTTCTGAGACTTCACCGAGCACCACCAGTGCTTGCTTAATTTTTGCTTCATATTCTTCAGTTTTCTTCTTACGCACCATAGATGGACCCTCGATTTTCTATATCTCCGCAGTAATCAAGTTATATATGTATTTATACGTATTTACTCTGGGTTTAACATGCAACAAGATAGAGAAAACAATCCAATCAAACGTATGGCAGAGTTACTACGACAGGGTGCCACTTTAACTGATCTCTCCTGCCCAGCCTGTGCATCACCACTGTTTCGACTAAAAGAGGGCATGCTCTGGTGTGCAAAAGATGAAAAAAAAGTAGTCATAGTCAAAGAAGGCGAAGAACCACCCAAACAAAACACCACAACACAAAACAACGGTGCCTACGATAAACTTGAAACCGTTTTAATGGCTAAAATCACAGACATACAAAACAAAATCGAAACAACCCAAGATATAGATGAACTACAAAAACTTACCCTCGCACTAAGTGAACTGTTAAATAACGTTGAAAAAATCAAAAAAATGAAGGCTTAAACACCACTTGACACTTGGGGTCTACAATAATTTTCCCGTAAATGTTCACCATACTGAAAGCTATCCTTGTACAGTTTCAAACCGGAAGCTTCAACAACAATTGATCCAGTTTTTTGGCAAAGTAAACCGTCAAAAATTTAGTTTTGAAGAAGTCACCATTCCAACGGTCCCAAACAGCAGAGTTATCTTTGAGTTTGGGCTAGCAGAAACAGACGGCTTCACCTTTCTCAATGAAGCCCACACCAAAAAAGCTCTCGAATATGTCACAAAAAGTCATGTTCAAATATTGGATTTCTTCTGTGCAATATGCTACTACAAAAACAGTTATGAAAAATGGCAAGCACTAAAATTTGATTACTATATGCTGCGAATACTGTTTGGGAAAGGAACAATTGAGTTGCAAATTTACCACGAACGGGGCCCCCGTTATCTCTCCCCACAAGATTTAGCAGAATTCTCAATAAATAGTCTCAACAACGCAAATCACAAAACCTTCAAAAAATCAAACCCCGCCTGACAATCAAATGCAATCAGCTATTATGCATCTATAGCCGAAAACTATTTTACCCACTAAGAACAAAAAACAAAAAATATAGCACCGGAGACACCAAAAAATGGCATCAATCGAAGTAGGGGGATTAAAAAAATACTACGGTAACCTCAAAGCCGTTGATGGTATCTCCTTTAGTGTTAAAAAAGGCGAAGTTTTCGGATTACTAGGACCAAACGGCGCAGGCAAAACCACTACTATCGAAATCATGGAAGGCCTACGCGAACGCGACAGCGGCGATGTCAAAATCCTGGGTTTTGATCCTTGGAAAAACGGATATGAATTACACAAAAAAATTGGCGTCATCCCACAAAATTTTACCTTCTTTGAAAAAACATCCCCAAAAGAAGCCATAAACTACTACGCTGACCTTTTTGACGTTAAAGTAAACGCTGACATTATCCTACGAGAAGTGCTCCTCGAAGACATGGCAAACCACAACTTTGAAAACCTCAGCGGCGGACAAAAACAAAAAACCGGCTTAGCCCTCGCACTGGTAAATCAACCAGAACTACTTTTCCTTGACGAACCCACCACAGGTTTAGACCCAAACGCACGCCGAGCCATCTGGGAAGTCATCCGCAGATTAAAAGCTAAAGGCAAAACCATCATCTTAACCACTCACTATCTCGACGAAGCCCAACAACTCTCAGACCGAGTTGCCATCATGGACCATGGACACATCGTTGCCAGCGGTACAACCCAAGAAATTATTCATCAACACGGCTCAGGCGAACGTCTAGAAATGCAGGGCAAACAACAGCTTGCGGCATACATCAAAGAAAACACAGAACTACAAGTAGAATACAACCCATTAAACAACCTAATCACTATACCAATCAAAAAAAGAATTGATACGTTAGCAGCTTTGGCAGCAGCAGAACAATCAGGATTGGAATGGAACAATATTCAAACCCGCCAGGACAGCTTAGACGACGTGTTTATTAAACTCATTCAAAAACCCCTCGACGACCAAGAAGAATCAAAGCTAGAACCCCAAACAAACAAAAAACGGGGACATTAATATGATAAGTGCAAAACGTATCTATGCAGACTTTAAAGTATTTAGTATAGGATACCTTAGAAACAAATTTGGTTTATTTTTTGGTTTAATCTTTCCTGTGGTATTGATTTTAATTTTTGGAGCCATTTTTTCGGGCGGTGGAAGTGAAACAATTAACGTTTATGCCCAAAACCAAGATACCGGAGGTTTGGGACAAAACATAGGTGACAGTTTTCTCACGGCACTAAACACATCCACCACTATAAGAGTTGTCACGACTAATATGTCAGAGAATTTTGCGGATTTTCTAGCAACTAACTCGGCATCAGACGGCATATTTATCCCATCAAATTTTTCATCAGAATACATGATGGGAAATCAAGTCAATATCACTGTCTATGGCAATCCAGCATCGAGCACAAGTGGAATAGTTACCGGCACAGTCAGTGGATATGCCAACTATTTCAATCTCCAACGCTTCAATGGAACTGTAGTCGTAGGCTTAACCTCAGCGACTATTAACACCCAACAAACTAATTATATAGATTTTTTGATTCCAGGCTTAATTGGCTTTTCCATCCTCACAAGTCCCATGTTTTCATTAGTTAACATATCTAGTGAATACAAGAAAGTTAAACTCTTCAAGCAACTCTCCCTCACTCCGCTGACCAAGATGGAGTGGCTCGCATCCAAGGTGCTCTTCTATATTCTGCTAAGTGCCGCAGGCTTTCTATTGATGGTTGGAGTGGGTATTTTTGCCTTTGGAGCGCATGTCACACTGTCACTATGGTTGATACCCTTTCTAATATTGGGGCCCATACTCTTTGCGGCATTGGGTATGCTAGTTGGGACCGTAACTAAAAATCCTGAAACTGCAGGTGTCATTGGTAACCTTGTAACGTTTCCCATGATGTTTCTGGCAGGTACCTTTTTCCCCATCAGCACCATGCCTATATATTTGCAGACCGTTGCTCGGGTATTGCCGCTTTTCTATGTTACAGAAGGCCTAAACAATGTCATGGTCTACAACAATATTTCTGCGGCGTTGGTTGATGTAGCGGTTCTAGGGGTTATAACACTGGTTATCTTTGTCTTAGCAGTGAAACTGTTTAAGTGGAGAGAAGACTAACCGTTCTTTTTATTGTGGGCATACGATGTATTTGGTTTTGTTTGAAATTGGTTGTTCTGGTTTGCCGAGTCAGAGATTTAGGGGTTGTTTTTCATTTGGTATTTTTGTTCGGGTGCAGTGAGGGTTATTTTTGTTCCTGACGACACTGGACCAGTCACCCAGACGTTTCCGCCGATAATCACATTGTCGCCCACCACAGTTTCGGCGCCCAAAAGTGTCGCACCGCTATAGATGACTACATTGTTGCCAATGGTTGGGTGTCGTTTGCGGCCTTTGATAATGTTGCCTTTTTCATCTTTGGGAAAACTCAATGCTCCAAGGGTCACGCCTTGATAGAGTTTGACATTGTCACCGATTTCTGCGGTTTCACCTATAACGACTCCAGATCCGTGGTCGATAAAAAAGTTTCGACCGATTTTTGCACCGGGGTGGATGTCAATGCCGGTTAAACTGTGCAGGTGTTCGCTCATGATACGAGGAATCAGAGGTACGCCGCTAAGATAGAGTTCGTGAGCTATGCGATAAGTTGTAATGGCTAAAACGCAAGGGTAGCTTAGGATGACTTCATCGGTGCTTACTGCAGCGGGATCACCACTGTATGCGGCTTGGATGTCGCCGCTGAGTTTACTTCGAATTTCAGGTAATTTTTCAAGTATTTCTCGGGCTACCACATTTGCTCGTTTCTGGCATAGATCCCGGGGACATTGGCTGATTTTTCTGCAGATGTATTTGAGACTTTTTTCGATTTCGTCAGTAAGACGTGTGTAAATTGAGGTTAGTTTAATACCTAAGTGGTATTTTATGTTGATTTTAGTTAGTTCTGAATCGCCAAGATAACCGGGGAAAAGGACGGTGAATAAATCTTCTAAAACTTCGATAACGATTTTTTTGCTGGGTAAATCGCGTCCTTCAAGGTGGACCATGCCCCCGAATTTTTCGTAGTTGTCCATGAAATCATCGACTAGTTGGGGTATACCGCTTGCGGTCCAATTTTGTTCCACTGTGTGAGTGGTTTGCATCAGTGTGTCAAGCATGCGATCGGGATTCCAGCAGTCAACGTCTTTGTTGTGTTCTGTGCAGTCTTTGCATTCTTTAGATTGGGGGATATTATTAGTGGTCATGTGGTTTCTTCCCTGTTCTCTGTATTGACAAGAGAGGAATATAAGAGAAGCGTCTGGTTAGAGGAAAAAATGTGATGTTTGTTGGAGGGGTTATTGGAAGAGTTCAGTGCTTAGGTAGCGTTCGCCTGTGTCGGGCAGGATAACTATGATGAGTTTGTTTTGGTTTTCGGGACGTTTGGCAACTTCGATGGCGGCCCATGTTGCAGCACCCGCAGAGATGCCTACTAGCATACCTTCTTGTTTGGCTAATGCACGGGCAGTTTTTAGTGCGTCGTCGTCGGTTACTTTGATGATTTCGTCGACTTCGTCTAGTTTTAGGACTTCGGGTTTGAAGCCTGCGCCGATGCCTTGGATTTTGTGGGGGCCTCTTTTTCCGCCGCTAAGGACCGGTGATGTTGCGGGTTCTACTGCTATGGTTTTTAGAGTTGGTTTTTTGGATTTGATGTATTCGGATATACCGGTTAGGGTTCCGCCTGTGCCAACTCCTGCGATGAGGATGTCGATTTTGCCATCGGTGTCTGCCCAGATTTCGGGTCCGGTTGTTTCACGATGGATTTGGGGGTTTGCTGAGTTTTTGAATTGTTGGGGGATAAAACTGCCAGGTATGGAGGTTGCGAGTTCTTCGGCTTTTTTGATAGCTCCACCCATACCTTCGGGTCCAGGTGTGAGTACGAGTTGTGCGCCATATGCTTTGAGGAGATTTTGGCGTTCTTTGCTCATGGTTTCAGGCATGGTTAGTATGAGTTTGTAGCCTTTGACTGCTGCGACCATGGCAAGTCCGATGCCGGTGTTTCCAGAGGTGGGTTCGATGATTGTTGCGCCGGGTTTGATTAACCCTTGAGTTTCAGCGGTTTCTATCATGCTTTTGCAGATTCGGTCTTTTATACTGCCGCTGGGGTTGAGGGATTCGAGTTTGCCTGCGACAATGGCGTTTGTGTTTTCGGTGAGTTTGTTTAGGCGTATGAGGGGAGTTTTGCCTATTGTGTCTAATATGGTGTTGTTTATTGTCATGTGTTTTCACACGTCATATAACGCTGTTATGGGAATATGTTTGCCAACTTAAAGCTTTTACGGAACACAAGAAAAGAATTCATGCGGCAAATAATTTATTCCAAACAAATTGTAACCCAGTGAGAACCAAATAACTCATGAACAAAATAGCTCATTAGAAAGATGCAGAATTTGAAACGACTTATAAGATAGCAGGTTGTACAGAAACATGGATTTATGGAACACAGTGTGAAGTAATTAGCAAGTATATCTCCTGTCTATTGCTCGATGCTAGCAAAGAACTTGTTCAAACACTCACTCGCCCAAACTGGAACGGTCAAAAAGCTGGGAACCACTCAAGCAGTCATTAGCCAGTATCTCAGTTCAAAACGTGCCTACAAAAGCAGAGAATAGGTGGAGAAATTTTTACCCCGATCCAAATGGTCACAGACACCGCCAAAAACTAGTTGGTAAAGAATCAATTCAGAAAACATTACACCGTAATTCTGTATTCTCTGTATAATATTTTGCAAAAAAGAACTACGTTTAAAGCTGTCAACCCTGAATATTATATTTAATTTCCACATAAATCATACCAGTAATTTCAATAACAGACATATAGAACAACACAAAAAAGAGCAGAGACACTATTTTTGTCGCGTTTGTAATTGTTGAATTTCGTGATAAATTTCATTCCAACAATACACCCGTTTGATTAAACCGCGTAAATTGAGGGTTTTGTTCCACGGATGATCATAGATGAAAATATTTTTGACTTTATTACTCCATTCTAAGGCTTCTGTTAGTGAATCCTCCACGATTACATCCATGGGCACAATGTTAGCTTGGTGCTTTTTACCCACGTCTAATAAATGTAGCTCTGTATAGGGAACACCTTTTTCTTTAAGCCAGGCAACAGTAGCGTCTCTGAGGTGTCCCCACCGACCTGTCAGAAGGTAAATGCTGTGGCCTTCTCGAGTTAGTTTTTCTAGGGTTTCTTTGGCGCCATCGTATAGAGGCAGATTATTGATTAGTATATCCTCAACAAGTGTGGCTTCTTCTGTTTTAGTTATACCAAAAACGATGTTTAAGTCATAGCAATAGATATCACTTTCTTTGACTGCAACATTGTATTCTTTGTTAATTCGCTCGATTAGAGGCAAAGAAAAATTGGCGATTACCCCATCTATATCAAAGCCTAAACGCATGCCATTCCTCCAAGTACCCATTTAACATGCAGAACACTGTAAATAGCTTATTGTCGATTAAACATACAAAAAGGCTTACCAAAAACCACAGTCAAACATAAAAACATCAAGAAACAAGACGCATTCAATATCAAAATAGATTTTTAAAACCCTGTCAAAAGAACTACCACACCCATCATTTCATATTAAATTTCACATGTGTCAATTTGTGTTATTTATTTCACAAAATATTTTACAGACCCGTCAACACATATGCTAAGAAATCAACATACCTGAACAACACAGGTTCAATACCATTTTTAGACCTTAATAACCCGTATCGGGTAACTTCAGTTCTGCATGTATGCGCTTGAATTTACGTTTTCCACATTTTGGACAACTACGTGCATGCTTTCGGGGTATATCACTAACTGCTTCTCGACCACAGTTAATACACACATATTTTTGTTTGGCCACGCTTATTTGTCGCCTCTTGCCAAATTGTATTCATACCGCTATATAATTAAAAGTAACGCCAACACACAACACCACACAACCCTACCCAAATACCGCAAACCAAAGATTACGGTAAAATACATGACAACATGACCATAGCAATATAACACGCAAAACATATGCCTTCAAAATCAACTGTTCTACTTATGCAACCTGTTTTTATTAATCCCTTCAACTATCTTTTATGGGATGATCTTTGTTTACGCCTAAAACCTCACCTGACATTAAAACCATTGGATTTGTTGTCAACCCTGTAGCAGGTATGGGCGGTGCTGTTGGCTTAAAAGGCACAGACGGTGAACAGACCCTCCAGCAAGCCATAGCCTTGGGCGCTAAACCTCTTGCGGCAAAGCGGGCAGAAATTTTTCTCACCGGACTCTTAGTAGTTAAATCGCACCTCAAATTAATCGTGGGTGCAGGTGACATGGGTGAATCTGAAACTAAAAAACTGGGCTACACCTACAGCGTCGTTGGTGAAACTAAAACGAAAACAACCGCAAAGGATACCAAAGCCGTTGCGGAGGCCATCGTTAAAGCGGGCGTAGATTTATTGGTTTACTGTGGAGGTGATGGCACAACCCGTGACATTCAAAAAGCTGTGGGTATGAAGTTAGCTGTGTTGGGAGTGCCAACGGGAGTCAAGATGCACAGTGCACTCTTTGCAATCAGCCCACAGGCGGCGTCTAGAGTTGTGATTCAGTATTTGTGGGGTTACTTACCCGTACAGGAAGCTGAGGTCATGGATATTAATGAACAAGCTTTTCGGGCAGGTCATCTTTCTGCTGAGCTATATGGGTATATGCTCAGTCCTTTTGAACCGCATTTGATTCAGGGTAATAAATTGGCGAGTTCTGTTGCTACAAATGAGGTGGAGAATCAGGCAGCTATTGCACTCTACGTCATAGAAAAAATGCAATCAGGCATTATCTATATTGTGGGGCCAGGAACCACCACTCGGACAGTGGCTGATTTGCTAGAACAGCAAAAAACTTTGCTGGGTGTCGATTTGTTCTTGGATAAAAAAATAATTGCTCAAGATGTAAATGAAAAACAAATTCTTGAACAAATAAATCACCGAGGGGCAAAAATTGTAATCACACCCATAGGCGGGCAGGGTTTTATCTTTGGCAGAGGTAATCAACAGATAAGTGCAAAAGTTATTGGTCAAGTGGGTTTAGACAATATTTTAATAATTGCTACAAAAAGTAAATTGGATAGACTCAACTCTCTAAGGGTAGATACAGGTGAGGTGCGCCTTGATGCAGAGTTTAAAGAGCGAGGGGTCCAAGTTATATTTGACTATAACGCTGTACGTGATATGACTGTAGAATGAGATTTTATTAGCTCTGCTTTGTTTTGACAGGTCGTTTGTTATCTCAGGCGGGGTCAGAAAAGTTTTATAAAGACCACTCCTTTAGCCTGATAGGAAGCAGTCGATAATTTGTTTTTAAATCCTAGTAAGTAAACAAAAGGAGAACCTAAAATGATATCTATTAATAAACCGCAAACTGATGAAAACGAAGTTCAAGCTGTATTAGATGTTATGCGCAGTGGTCCTCTGACAAATGCATTGGGTATGGGACCCAAAGTTTTAGAGTTTGAAAAAACTTTTGCCGCATTTGCAGGTGCTAAATATGCAGTTGCTGTCAACACAGGTACGGCTGCACTGCATTCTGCTGTTATGGCTATGGGCGTCAAACGTGACGATGAAGTTATTTTACCCAGTTTTACTTTTGTTGCAACCGCCGAAGCTGTTGTGCTCTCCGGTGGTAGGCCGGTCTTTGTAGATATCGACCCCAAAACCTACAACCTCTCCCCCAAAGCCGTAGAGAAAGCCATCACCAAAAAAACCAAAGCAATCCTCCCTGTGGATCTCTATGGATTTTCTGCAGATATGAAATCCCTGCGAGAAATTGCCAACAAACATAACTTGGGATTAGTCGAGGATGCCGCCCAAGCCCATGGCACAACCTATGCAGGTAAACCTGCAGGTTCATTTGCAGATGCAGCCTGCTGGAGTCTTTATGCAAGCAAAAATATGACAACCGGCGAAGGGGGAGTTATAACAACTAACAATGCCAAAATCGATGAAACCCTGCGTATGATACGAACCCATGGTGAAAAAACAAAATACACCTCAGAGATGTTGGGTAACAATTACCGTATGTTAGAGTTACAAGCCGCCATAGGTAATGTGCAGATGACCAAATTACCCTCATTTATCGCAAAACGCCGCAGAAACGCAGAACAACTCACCAAAATGTTACAAGAAAACACCCAACTTACTTTACCCTATGAAACCCCAGACTGCCAACACAGCTGGTATCTCTACACTGCACGCTTAATCAACAGCACCCAAACCCAACGCAACAAACTCCTCGATAACCTTAAAGCCAAAAACATCGGTGCCGAAGCCTACTACATAAACCCCGTCAACACCATGCCCTTCTACCAAAACAATTACCAAACCCAAACTCTACCCGAAACTGAAAAAGCCGCTAAACAGGTATTTTCTCTACCCATTCATCCAGGAGTAACTGAAGACGAAATAAAATTCATCGGTAAAACAACACTAGAACTTCTATAACCAATGCAGATATCAAAAGAAAGTGTAAGGGTTAAATTACACTTTTACTATACACTCTACAATTTAGGTTTTCTAAAGGGGTATGAGTGTTGAGTAACGACGAAGGCGTTTCCCGTATAAAAATAAAATTCCTCATTGAAGCTTTAGGCGAAGCAGAAGGTGAACTAGTTCGCTTCTTAGCACCACGAACTATAGACACTATTGTGCGTAAATTACCTATGGAGGGCCGAGCGGCACTATGGAAAGAAGAAGTTTATTTTGAAATCCCCATAAAGATGGGGGAAGAAAAAGCTAAACCAAAAGTTGAAGAAGGCACCATAGCGTTTTGGCCAATGGGCAGCGCCTTATGTATCTTTTATGGAAAAAGCCAACCCTACAGCCCTGTAAGTATACTAGGAAAAATTACAAGCAACTTGGAGCTGTTTAAGAGAGTTAAAAGCGGTGCAACCATCAAAGTTATGCTTGTGACAGCTCCTTAGAGTGAGCTGTCTTTCCACAACTCTAAGAGCCGTTCGCATTCTTCTCTGACTTCTCTATTGGCACTTTTATCTCTAAGAGCCTCTAAAAATTCGACACGTCTAGCAGTTGAGCGCTTCTCGGCAGTACCGCCGTAGTAGAGTTTACCCTGCATATACTCCTCCATAGTGAAAGCTTTTTGAACAAAAAGACTAGCTGCATCGACGGGATTGTCTACGGCAAACTTGTTTGCCCAAATGGCCACTTCTGTTTCACGGAGTTGGGTCATACCATCAATTTCTACGATTTTACGAATATAGCTTTGCAGATAATCATAATAGCCAGCTGTCCGTAGATGCTCAAGTGCCTCTTTGACTTTTTTGGTGAAATCCGATTTACCATCAACAATTAATTCATGTTTATATCCTTGCGCGATGAGGGCTTTAGCTTCTCGGAGTTCTTTGTTGGTATACACTTTCTCAGGAAAACTCAAACATATAACTCCAAAATTAAAAAACAAATTCCGCATTATGCGGCTGGTTTGTAGATTTTTAGACTATGACTTCCTGAAACGAGCTGAATTGCACCATTGTTTTCTAATTGTTCAAGGAAGTCTTTTGCTGCACTGATACGTATGCCATAGCGGGTTGCAATTGCATAGGGCGTTAACACACTCATTTTTTTAATCTCTGCAATTATTTTGTCATCTTTGACATCAGGAGCCATGATACTGATGTTTGTTTTCTTTTGCGGAGGGCCGGTCTTTTTCTCCTTTTTTGACTTATCCTCAGCTTTGTCTTCTTGTTGTTTTTCCATCTGCTTTATGCCAAGCTTCTTTTTTCCACCCATTGATTTTTCGCCTACTAAATAATCCTAATTCATCCTCTAGACTGACTGACTTATTTCAACCTTATGTTTATTTTGCCACTCTTTAATGGGCATGCCAAATTTCTTTTCAACCTTAGCACGATGAATAGAATTCATAGTACAGAACGGTATGATACGCCCATCTGGCACCGCATAATGAATGACACACCGCTGGATACGTTCAAGGTCAAAATTGTAGGGATCCATAAAATGCATAGAAGAAATCAGCACTGCTGAGCGGGCAAAATCGCCCAGAGATTTGTAATCGCCATTTATCAGTACCTTGAACACGTATTTTCGGAGAAAACTGAAATTTATGTGTCGCCCTGCACCCACAAGGCGGAGCTTTGCTTTGCTTTTTTTGTCTTGGGATGCATCTTCGTAGACACCGCGAAGAGCAGCAACGAATTTATCAATATTACCGTAACGTGTGATAGGGGTGATTTTTTCGTTTTCGATAAATACAAAGGTGGCCATACCGCAGTGAGGGTGTGCAGTGAACTCGATATAGCGTTTATCTTTAATGGCACCCACCGCTTTAGAAACTGGAACCACTACAGGAACCGGGTAGAAGTCACTGACTTTGATGACTCCATTGGTTTGTTCTTCAACTTTTTTCATAAAGTCGGGAATTGTTATGCGCATTTTTTCTCGTTCGTTAGGGGGCAGTCGGCCGCATAGCGAGACGGGCTGCACGTTTATACATCGAATAACATCACTGTTTTTGGCAGCGAAGTTTATAATATCACCTAGTTGGTTGTCGTTAACACCTTTCACTAGTGTGGTGACAAGCACTGTGCTGTTCCAGCCAGCAGCCCTCAGGTTCTCAATAGCCTTGAGTTTTATGTCAAGTAAATCAGTACCACGTATGTATTTGTATACTTCGGGGGTTAGACCGTCAAACTGTAGATAGATAGTACTAACGCCGGCTTCTTTTAGTTGTCGACAAAACTCTACGTCCTGACTTAGACGCAGCCCATTGGTGTTGACTTCAACGTGGTTAAAGCCGAGTTCTTTAGCTTTACGAATCATATCAAGGAGTTCATTACGGATGGTAGGTTCTCCGCCGCTAAACTGGAGGGCTTGGGCTGGTACAGGTTTGGTTGCGCGCAGATTTTCTAGCATACCTATAACTTGTTCCATGGTTGGTTCATAGACATAACCGGCATAGTTTGCATTAGCAAAACATATGGGGCATTTGAGGTTACATCGATTGGTAATGTCTATGATTGCTAGAGCGGTGTGGCTTTTGTGTTCGGGGCAGATGCCACAGTCATTTGGACAGCCCTGTTTTTTTTCTGTGTGGGGATTTTCCACGCCAGCACCGTCGCAACGGAATTTTTCGGCGCGGAGGTATTGGTCATAGTCTGACCAGTAGAGTTCAGTGTATGACCCATGTTGGGGACAGATTTTTTTGATGAATACTTTGCCTTGATCTTCATAGATAGTTGCATCAAGGGGGTTGAGGCATTCAGGACAAATGCTTTGGGTCTGTTTAATATCTTTCATATCTGGGCCTTCTGGCAGGTAACACCGTATTTTCGAAGGGCTTAAGTGTGAGTTGCGTTAATAAGGTTTCCAAACGTTTCCTACGGTGATTGAGGGGAAAGCATGACAGCAAATGAGGAAACCCGCAGCACACTGCGGGAGATGGGTTTAAACGCCTATGAGATCGATGCATATTTGGTTCTGCTTGACGGCGGAGAGATGACTGCTATGGAAATCAGTAGTCAGGCTAGTGTACCCTATAGCAAAATGTATGAGGTTCTAAACTGTTTAAAAGAGAAGGGGTGGATTAAAAGCGGTGACAGTCGGCCCTTTAAGTATTACCCGGTTCCGCCCTTAGAAGCGGTGCGTTTCACAAGGTTGTGTCTTGAGAACAAGTATGCTGGATGGGAGAATATTATTGTTGAGACTCTACAGCCGCTCTATGAGAAACGTGAACTTGTTGAACGTCCAGATATGTTGATCCTACGCGGGCAGCAAGCGGTGCTTACAAAGCTTGAGGAGATTTTTAAGAAAGCTTCAGTAGAAATTGTGGTTGCTGCTCCCGAGTTTGCTAAACCCTTAATTGTGCTTGCTGAGCCTTTATTGAGTTTAGGACTTAAGCGTTCTGTTGCTGTGAAATTAATGGCTGCGGGTAGAAAAGAGGACTGGCAGTTTAGCAAAAAGTATGCGGGGTTGGGTGCATTACGTATTCGTGATCACATGTTTGGTGGAGGTATTATTGTAGATGGTAAAGAAGCTATGTTGTTTTTGGGTGAAGATAAGCCTAGTCTTGTTATCTGGAGTAATCATGTGGGATTAGTGGGGTTTGCGCGGGAATATTTCCAGTTTCTTTGGGATTCATCAACAACTGCATAAAATGGCTATTGGTGGGGTGTGGGTTTTTCAATTTTTTGGTAAATTTTTTGAGGGTTTTTTCATGAAAATGAGTTGTTTATGGCAATATTTTGACAGAAATAATATTTGTATGTGTGGTTTGAATTTGTTTGATTTTGTCTGTTATTTTAAATTTTATGCATAGTTTAAAAAAATATATGTGGTTTAATTCTTGATAATTTAGTCAATTCACAATATAAAAAACGAAAAATTCAGATATATGGGCTATATTTTTGTTTGCGGTAACTCAACAGTGAATCTGGTGCCACTACCTTCTGCGCTCTCGAATCTTATATTGCCATTTAGTGCATCCACAAGGCGCTTAACCACTGCTAACCCCAATCCCTGACCCTTTGATTTTGTGGTAAACAATGGGGTAAACATTTTACCGCGTGCTTCATCAGGAATTCCCGGGCCGGTATCATACACACTTATCATCACCACATCATCCTCCATGTTTGCTTTCACTGTTAGTTCACCCTCCTCATGCATCGCTTGAATTGCATTAGTCACAAGATTAGTTAAAATTCTACGAATATAGTTAGTATCAGTTTTGATGGGTATGGAAACTTGTTTGATATCCAGTGCAACTTTGATATCCTTGGGCACACTAATAGTCAACAGCGTACTTAAAATCAACTCTGAGAGATTTGCATTTTGAATATTGGGTCTGAGCGGTCTTGTGTAATCTTGAAGATCACTAACGATTTTGTTAATGTAGGCAAGATTTTGATCAACAGAGTCTATACTTTCCATAATAGCCTGTTTACTCTCGCCATCCGCCATGGTTTTAACTTCCTCTGAAATAAGATACATGTCACTGGTTATAGCTTGCAAAGGGTTTCGAATATCATGCCCAACCATACCCGCCGTCTGCCCAATAGCGGCTAAACGTTCCGAACCTTGAAGCTGCTGCGCTCTCTGCTCAGCAAGCTCCCCCATTTGACTGGCATATTCTTTGAATATAATCATATTTTCCGCCATTTTCTGCTGCGTTTGAATAGATGCCTGACCTGCCCGTTTTAACTCATCACTATCGGTTATGTAGATACGAATTTGCTGAGTTTGAGGCACAAGACAGAACTGTTGTTGATACCAATGGCCATTGATTTTTACCTCTCTTATAATAGTCGTCGTATTTTTTGTTTTAAACGCTTCCCGAATATCTTTCCAGCCCAAAAAACAATCATGATTTAAACCCGCAGCCTTAATATCAACAAATAACACATCTGCCACAGAATTAGTATAACTTATATTACCATCAAAATCCACGTCAAACACAGAAAGCGGATTTAGGGTTTGGAAACTGGCTAAACGTGCAATTTCTTTCTCCATGGGATCTCGCTCAGTTATATCTATACCGGATTCAAGAATATTTCTAATTTCATTTTGTTCAGTTTTTTCCACAAGCCACCAACTTTGCATAATCCGCTTATGGCCATTTTTTGTTTTTTGTATAACTATCCCAGCCCAGTTTTGCTTCTCTTTTAACGCCAAAACAATAGTGCTAAGGGGTTGGGGAAACTTTGTTACCAATAATTCATGAACACATTTTCCCACAGCCTCCTCTTTTGTCCAACCATAGGTTTTCTCGGCGCCTTTGCTCCAAAAGGTTATAACGCCATCAATTTTGTGAGCAATAATAGCAATAGGACTCAACTCGATTAACGCGGTCTGCCGCTTGTTTGCTTCTTCAACTCTTTTATGTTCAGTAGCATCATGAAAAACCAAAACAACACCGTGTGTAGCGCCATTCACAGTGATAATGAACGCTCCACAACTACTAAGAGAAATTTCTGTTGTATCTTTCCGTATTAAGAGTGCCTGATTGGCTAAACCCCTGCTGTGCCCTTGCGCCAAAACCCTTAAAATTATATCGCCTTCTTTTTGTCTTGTTTGCTCGTTAATGATATTATAGACTTGATCTATTGGTTTTCCTAAAGCGTCTTTTTTAGCCCAACCCGTTAAATTTTCAGCAACAGAATTCATGAATGTGACTGCACCCCTATGATCAGTCACTATAACAGCATCACAAATACTATTTAGGGTAGCCTCCCAACGGGCCTCGCTTTCACGTAATGCCTCTGCTTGTTTAGCAACCAGCTCTATAAGTTGATTACAATACGTCTTAAGGTCTAACTCGTCACGCTTACGCTCAGTTATATCAACCCACGCCACTAAAATGTTAATTGAACCATCCAAGTCAATGAAAGGAAAACCAAAGATGCCATAGCATACATTATTATGTGTTAACAATTCCCAACAAACGGGTTTATTGGTTCCTATAACTTTGTAGGTTTCACATTTTTCGCAGGGTACATTGCGATTAAAAAAATAAGTATAGCAATAATCACCCCGTACCGTACCAAAGCACTCGCGAAAAACACGATTTACAAAAAACACACGATACGTTTTATCTATTAGGGCAATAGGAATCGGCAGTGTTTCCAATACATTGTATAAATGATGACTTTTTTTAACTTCCTTGTCGGTGTGTTCCAGTATTTTTTTTTCCAAATTTGTTTTTAGTTGTCCTATGTCTTCTTTAGCTTTTTTGTATCTTGTGATATCTTCAGAAATAATAACAAAATAGCCGGTTTGAGGACTATAAACCGACATAGCATACCATTTATCACATGCTTCTACGTAATGCTCAGTGTTAAGAGCTTGACCAGTTAATGCAACAACCCCATACCGATAAATAAATTCGGTCGGATCCTGTTTTCTCTTAGCAAAAAGCTCAGTTGCTTTTTTACCCATCACTTCCTCTTTTTCCAAATTGTAGAGTTTTCCATAGGCGTCATTAACATCAAGATAGATCCAGTCAAGCGGATTCTTTTTTTCATCGGTGAGTATTTTACAGTACGCAATGCCCTCTGAAAGTTTAGACATAATAAAGCGAAATTGTTTATCAGGTATTGTGGCCAACATCTCTTTACCCATGTATACCGCTTAGCTTGCTTATTATTGTTTAATAGATTTTCGCATTGTCAACTACAGAACGCTACAACAACACACAAAAAAAGTTTCCTACACACCAACTTATTATACCATTGTCCCAAAACAATCACCAACCCAAAAAATAAAAAATATGAATTTTCACCAATAGGGAGGTTGGAGAGTTTACGCTATCCTTTTTGAGCCCCCATTTTTTATACTAAGAACACTATTTGAATTACCGAAAACCCATCCACGCACATTTTCAAACCATACACAAAATTTAAATCAAAAGACATTCAAGCTAAAAAAAACAAAAAATACGCTCCACAAAGGAATTATTTCCAGTAAAATACTACCATACTTCATCCGTTTTCTCGAAAAAATCCAGCAAAAACTGATAGTAGAAAAATTGAAAACACACAAATGTTATGCACATATACTCACGTGGACCGAACACACACAATTTATACCATACATTAAATATTGAGATAATATATAAACAATTTGTCGCCTTATAATTGAGTATTGGGTTTTATTTCTAAGCAGATATTTGTTTAATTTTGTGGCATATTTATCTTTTTAGTCGAAATTCTCAGATGGGGATATGTTTTCCGTTGGCAGAACAATTTTTAATGTTCTACGTACCACATTTTGACGATTTTTTCTGTTTTTCCATTTCACCATCATTTTTATGCATGCATTTCACGTTATTTTTTGTTTTGACATATTTTTGTTTTCTACCTTTCTAATGAACATATTACCCACATACACTAATGCAAGTATGTAACTCAAATTTTTTTGTTTATATATTATTTATAAAGGATATATTTATAAAGGATATATAAACAAAAACTCAAAATCCACCCTACACATTACCCACATTCGAAAATTTCGGTATTTAGGTTTACTTTGCTGTTGTGACTCACGTTCAACAGTTTGGAAAAAAATACTTTGGATTATTTATATTACAGGCTATTGCGAGTTTTTTGGTTAGTTTTACAATAAATTTCTTATTTTTCGAATATTTTTAAGTGACAATTTTGGTTATTTAGGTCAAACTGCCGAATGTAAGTTATGGCAGAGTTAAAAAAAATTGGAAGGGCTAAGGCAAAGGATTTATAAAAGGACTCAAAAAAAGGGCGTTAATTGCAATTGTACACAACGATATCAAGAACTGTGCAAACATGAGAGATATGCAAAATAAAACATTAATCATAACACCATAACATACTAAACAAACATACAACAGCCAATTAGATATCCAACGGATATTCTTAAATCATAGCCTGCACCACAAACAAGTTAAAGGTGTAATTAAATTGGCACAACCAACATACAAACCGGTTTTCTTTTTCCTAGATACAGACAAATACTGCAGTCCCTTTGACATCTTAGTAGTCATAGATGCCTTTCCCGACGCAGCGATATTTAAATATGAAAATGTTACCGGTGAAGACGCCCCCAAGATCGTTTTTGATCTCCTCTTCCCGCGAGGACCTGAAGGTGCAAAACATACCAAAATTTTTATCAACGGCAGCAATTTTGAAGAAGTAGAAAAAGTTGTTCTTGCAACCCAAAAAGCAATGCAAACTGCTCCATGGGGAAACAGCATAATTGTTGATCCTCGAGGAGGATACAGCACAGCGGCAGCAGCCGTCGCCAAAACTTTTGGGGCATCCATGGAAAGAGGCATGGGAAGCTTAGAGGGTAAAAAAGTTACTGTTTTAGCCGGCACTGGGCCTGTGGGGCAGACAGCGGCGCGCATTTATGCCGCAGAAAAAGCTGATGTAACCATTAGCAGCCGTAGTCTATCAAAAGGTCAAGTCGTAGCGGACAAAATTAATGCTGAATGTGGTGTCCAACGGGTCAAAGTTGTCGAAGTCAGTAAACCTGAACAAACAGCCCAAGCTGTCAAAGACGCGGAAATCATCCTTGCAGCAGGTGCAGGCGGCATACAGCTTCTTAGCGCGGCTGACTTAGCGGTTGCTACAAAAACTAAAATCGTTGCAGATATCAACGCCATCTCGCCTTTGGGTATAGAAGGTTTAGGTTCAAATGATGATAAGGAACTAAAGCTGGGGGTCTGGGGTATTGGAGCATTAACCATAGGCAAACTTAAGCTCAAGACGGAGGTAGAAATGATTAAACGTGCTACTGCTGAACCACAGGGACTCTTTGATTACTCGATAGCCTACACTATAGCTAAGGATGTAATTTTAAAGAAGCTTGCAAAGGCAGCTGCAAAATAAGCAGCTTTTCAATCTTTTTTTCATTTGTCAAGAAGTAAATTTATCTATGAGTTTTTAGTGGCCTTGTGTCCTACGAGATCTATAGGGATTTTGGAATTAAATGAGTCTGCCTGAGACAGTTACTAAAAGTCCTGTGTTTAATAATTTGAGTAGCGCATTACAGCATGTATTAAATATCAGTGCTACAAGTGCTGAAATTTTGGTTTCACTTTTAATATTTATTGTGATTGGTTCAGTGGGCTTGATTTCGTATGTTGTTATTAGCAGATATCTTACTCGATGGGCTGAAAAAACTACAACTACCTTAGACGATCAAATTGTGGCTACCTTGAAAACTACGATTTTGGCGTTTATTGGAATTTTAGTTATTCAATTTTCATTAGTTCCGCTTTCATTTCTTGAACCCTACAAACCAGTGTTTAACGGCTTGTTTTTAGTCATACAACTTTTGCTTGTTGCATACGCAATTTCAAAAATTATAAATATATTCGTCGATAAATTTGCAGAACGAACCGCACAACGGAACGCCAAAAACAATAAACACTCAACGTTTATTATAAAAAAAGTTGTAACTGGCATCATTTTTCTTGGCGCTTTTGTGATAATTCTAAATGTGTTTGAAATTCCAGGGGCCTGGGAAACCACGTTTGCAAGTGTGAGCATCAGCGGTATTGTCATAGCTTTTGCACTTCAAAGCACTCTAAGCGACCTATTTAGCGCCTTCTACATCTATATTGACAGGCCCCTTGAAATAGGCGACTTCATTGTCGTAGGCGAACACAGCGGAACAGTTAAAAATATCGGCTTACTAAGCACAAGACTTCAACTATTACAAGGCGAAGAATTAGTAATTTCAAACAAGGACCTCTCATCAACATTTATTAGAAACTTTAGAAAATTACAAAAAAGACGAATAGTCTTCAACATAGGCGTGACCTACGATACACCAAATGAAAAAGTCAAACAAATCCCGTCAATGATCATTGACATAATAAAAAACATCAAAGGGGCCACACCTCAGTTTGTAAACTTTAATGAATTTGGCGAGTATAGCTTAAAATTCTTCATCAGTTACTTCGTCAACGCAACCGACTATGGCAGTTATCTTGCGGTTCAACAACAAATCAATTTAGCCATAAGAGACACTTTTGAACGTGAAGGCATAGAAATGGCATACCTGAAAAATGTAACCTACATCAAAAAACAATGACCAACCCTTATAGAACAAAACAAATCAACACCCACACAAAGACAGATGCATAAATTAATAAACCCACAGATTAAACAGTAAAAAATAGTGGAACTTAGAAAATACTTGCAATACGCTCACAAGCTTCCCGTATACGCTCTTTTGGTTGTGTAAATGCTATCCGCACATAACCCTCGCCACACCGGCCAAACCCACTACCGGGAGTAACAACCACGCCAACTTCGAGCAACTTGGTCACGAATTCAAAAGACTTACCCCCACACTTAACCCAGACATAGAAGGTGGCTTTTGGTTTCTCACAACCAAACCCAAGCTTAGACAATGTATCAACAAGGAGATCCCGACGTTGCTGCAAAATCTGATTATTCTGGCGCAAAAATTCCGGAGGATCACAACCAGTATAGCTGCTAAGCGCTTCCACAGCAACTTTTTGCGTATAAACCGGCGGCCCCGAGTCAATTTGAGATTTCACCTTAGACAACCCTGCAATAAGTGTCTTATTACCCACAGCAAAACCAATACGATCACCAGTCATATTAAACGTCTTGGATAACGAATTAAACTCTACAGCAACATCCAGTGCACCCTCAACTTCTAGAATACTTGGAGCACGATAACCATCATAGGTAATTTCCGAGTAAGCATTATCATAACAAAGAATAATATTATTTTTTTTAGCGAACGCAACAATTTCTTTTAAAACTTCGAGATTAACAGTGGTTGAAGTGGGATTATTGGGATAATTAATAAACATCATTTTAATGCGGCGCGTATCAACAGCTTTGAAGTCAGGACAATAATTGTTTTCTTCCAGTAACGGCAAAGGGATAGCAACACCATCACAAAGAATTGTACCCCCGTTGGCATAAACAGGGTATGCCGGATCAGGGCAAAGCACCTTATCACCTGGATTGATGAATGCACGAGTAATGTTTGCTATACCCTCTTTAGAACCCAATAAGGCCATAGTTTGATCGGATTGCAGATCTACCCCAAAACGAGTCTTGTACCAGTCTGTGACAGCCATTCGAAAATCAGGTTCGCCCTGACTGAAACTATATTTATGGTTTTTTTGATCCGCTGCCTCCTTTGCTAATGCATCGGTAATAAATTGTGGCGGAGGCAAATCGGGATCGCCAATGGATAGCGAAATAAGGTCTATACCCTGCGCCTTTTTTATACCCTGAATCTTTTCTATCTCAGCAAACAGATACGGAGGTAGTTGCTTGATTCGGTTAGCATACTCAAAGGTCAAAGCAATGACTCCTTAAACAATCTACCCTCATAAACATTCTCAGCGGGACCCAGCATATAGATAATTCCGTCTTCCCCAGTTGCGATTTGGAGGTCCCCGCCCCGCAGATGAACTGTAACCTTATCTTGAACTCTACCGAGTTTTTTGGCAACCGCAAATGAGGCACATGCACCAGTACCGCAGGCCAAAGTTTCTCCACAGCCCCGCTCCCAAACACGTACTCTGATTTCACATGGATTAAGCACCTGAACAAAAACCGCATTAGCCCTTTTTGGAAATATCTTATGAGTTTCAAAAAGCGCTCCAACCAAACCGACAGGAAAACTGTCTACATTTTCAACAAAGGTGACACAGTGAGGGTTACCCATGGAAAGACCGGTTATTTGATAGCTTACCTCACCAACTTGAAGTTTTTGGTCTATACACGTACCTTCGCCAAGCATAGGTAACGAATAACGTTGCCAGTTTGGTTCACCCATGTTAACTTTCACAAATAAAACTTTGTTTGCCTCAAGTATAAGCCAAACATATTTTATATCGGCTAAAGTTTCAATGGTGAACTCTGTTTTTTTAACAATCCCCTCTTCGTAACAGTACTTACCAAAACATCGGATACCATTGCCACACATTTCAGCTTCACTCCCATCAGCGTTAAACATCTGCATCTTGATGTCAGCGGTTTGGGATGGGCAAACCAGCAAAAGCCCATCTGCACCAACAGAGAATCGCCGCTCACAGAGCATCTTTGCCCATCTTGGAGCATCTCTATTGCTGATTTGCCCTTCACGATTATCAATAACTATGTAATCGTTTCCTAAACCATGCATTTTCCAAAACTTCATCAAACTTCGCCTTGTAATTTCTGATTGGTTACTAGATCTTTTAACTGTTCACGTTCTCTAATTATCACGGGTTTACCGCCCCGTATGAGAACTTCTGTAGCTCTTGGCCGTGAATTGTATTGACTACTCATGCTATAGCCATAAGCGCCAGCATTGAGAACTGCAAGGAGATCACCCTCAGCTATTTCAGGCAACAAGCGATCTTTTGCTAGCAGATCCCCAGATTCACAGATAGGCCCTGCAACATCATAGGTTTCGCTATCAGCCGCATTTAATCTATTGGCGACAAGTATTGGATGGTAGCTGCCATACATAGCGGGACGGATTAGGGTGTTAAAGCCAGCGTCTACTCCGACGAATTTACGGTTGGGGGTAGTTTTTGTAGTGTTCACAGTTGTTAAGAGTATACCCGCATCAGCAACGAGGTATCGACCAGGCTCCACAAAGAGAAACGGTTTACCCAATCCGTAATCCTTGGTTTTGTTCTTAAATAGGCTAACAACTCGGCTGGAGAATTCCTGAAGATCAAAGTCTCTATCTTCAGGCTGGTAGGGAACCCCAAAGCCGCCCCCTATATCAATGAATTCAAAATCTATCCCAACTTCTTTATGCACTCGCTTGGCGATGTTTAACAATTTTTCCACGGCTATCGCATAGATTTCGGGTTCAAGAATACCTGAGCCGATGTGCATATGGATACCAAAACGTTCCACACGGGCGCGTTGAGCAATAGCGTAGGCTTGGATAACTTCTTCTTCCCAGAGGCCAAACTTGGATTCGGGACCTGCGGTGACACAGTGACTGTGATGTCCAGCGATAATGTCGGGATTAACGCGTACGGAGATAATTTGGGGCACCGATATTTTGAGGAGACGTTCAAGTTCGGATTGAGAGTCGACATTAATTGTGATGTTGGCATCGGCAAACATCTTTAGCTCATCATTTCGTACATTTGTGCCCGTGAAGAGAATGCGATCGGGGGTAAAGCCGCGGCTGAGTGCCAAGAATACTTCGCCAGGGCTTACCGTATCGAGGTATGCGCCCTGAGAGTGCAAGATACCAAGCACGTTGAGGTTAGTGTTAGCTTTAGCTGCGTAATAGATACGTACGTACTTGTAGTTGTTAACCAAAGCGCTGTAGAGTCGGTTGTAGTTATCTTGGATACGTTTTTCACTTAGCACATAGAGCGGGGTGTCGTAGGTTTTGGCTAGTTCTGTTGTTGAGACACCGTCAAAGTATAGCGTTCCTTTGCGGTCTTCTAATGGGTCACGAAGCTTTCTTTTAACCATAAATTTACACCAAATTTTTATCGTAGTTCATGTGTTAGGCTAAGCCTTTTGCTACATAGAGTTCTGCACTCAGGATTCCTCCCCCTGCAGCTCCACGGATAGTATTGTGACTTAGACATGTGTACTTTAGAGTCATAATGGGATCTTTTCGTAATCTACCCACAACGACACTTTGTCCTTGTCCGGCATCTCTATCGTATCTGGGTTGGGGTCGATTTTTTTCGTGACGAACAATTAGGGGTTGGGCTGGTGCCGAGGGTAGGTTTAGTTTTTGGGGTTCGCCTTTGAACTGTGTGAATACATCGATAATTTTTTCAAGAGGGGGTTCTTTATCGAGTTTTACAAAGATCGATTCGAGATGACCATCTTTGACGTTGACTCTGTTGCAGCTTGCGCTGAGTTGGAATTTTGCGTAATCAACCGTTGCTCCGTTAAAGGAGCCTAAAATTTTTAGTGCTTCAGACTCTATTTTTTCTTCTTCACCTGAAATGTAGGGCACTACGTTATCGATGATATCTATGGCTGATACTCCAGGGTAGCCTGCGCCGCTTAGGGCTTGCATGGTGGTTACCATAACTTGTTGTATGCCAAATTGCATGAGTGGTTTTAATGTGAGTGTCATACCGATGGTACCGCAGTTGGGGTCTGTTGTGATGAAACCTTTCCAGTTGCGTTTTTTTTGCTGTACCTTGACCAGTTCAATATGGTCAGGGTTGATTTCGGGGATAATTAAGGGTACGTCTTTGTCCATGCGGTGGACGCTTGCTTTGCTAAATACTGGATAGTGGGCACCAAACTCGTTTTCTGTTGGTCCTGCCAAGTCGCTTGGGAGAGATGTGAAAACTAGATCAAAGTCGCCTGTTTGTTCTGCTGATTTGACATCTATATGGGTGATGGGCATTTCGCCGATTTCTTTAGGCAGCTCTGTTTCCATCAGCCAAGTGACGGCGTCTTTGAATTTTTTGCCGGCGCTCCGGTCAGATGCTGCAAGCACGGAAATCTCAAACCAGGGGTGTTTTTGTAGAAGTTGAATATAGCGTTGTCCGACGGCTCCGGTTGCACCTAAAATGGCGACTCTACGCTTATTAGACATGTTGTTTCTTCCCAATGTTTTTTATTATCTAACCCGTTAAAAAGTTAACGGGTGATTTAGCACTTTAGCTTAATCCCAATACATCGGTCATGCTGTAAATTTTGGGTTGTGACTGTGTGTTTAGCCATTCGGCAGCATACACTGCACCTTGTGCAAATACATTACGGGTGAATGCTGTGTGTTCGATACGAAGCATTTCATTTGGTCCTGCAACGATGAGATCATGGATGCCTGCGATGCCTCCTGCACGTAATGATGTAACTTCGAGTTCTTGGGGTTTTCGGGGGTTTAGGCCTTTTCTGTCAGAAACTGTTGCAGTGTAGCCCCGCATGTTGCTGATGATTTCGCCAAGTTTTTTTGCGGTGCCGCTTGGGGCGTCTTTTTTGTTGGTGTGATGGATTTCATTTATGCTAAAATCATAGTTTTGTGGGAAGGCATTGAGTTGTTCGGCAAGTTTAAAGAGAATGTTAACGCCGATGCTATAGTTGGGTGAGAATACCGCTGGAACTTTGCCAGATATTGTTGTTATGATCTGTTGTGTTTGCTCTGTTGTGAATCCGGTGGTGCCCAGGATTATACGTTTGCCAAAATTGGCGACATTTGGGAGGTTGATTAAATCGGCATGGGGTGTAGTGAAACTAATGAATACGTCGGTATCTGTAAGGGCTTCGGTGAGGTCTGTTGAGATTTTTGTATCAGAGTTAAAGCCGAGATCGCGTAGAGATTTACCTAATGCGGGATTGGTGGGTGCTTCTGTGGCACCTGTGACTTGGTGTCCTTTGGCAATGGCTTCAGCGATTATGGCTTGGCCCATTCTGCCGGCTGCGCCTGCGACACAGAGTTTAAGCATAGGTGAGGCCCTCGAGGTACTTTGTGTTATAGAGGCGGTCGGTTAAGTCAACACCGAAGTAGTCAGCGATAGGCTGGAGGATTTGGGGATTGGCTATGTGGACTTTGCGTACAGCTGATAGGGCAATTTCGAGTCCGTTTGGTGTTATTTTGCCAAGCGGCTGGCGGCATGGACCTGAGGGCATACCTACTACGTTCATCAATGTTTTGATTACTAAGGGGTTGCGGGCTTTGCATGTTGTGGGTCCGTAGGGTGTTTGTTCGGTTGTTTTAATGGTTATAATGCTAAAGAGGGGCTGAAGGGCTTGTGCAATTACACTAGCGGCTTGGGTGTTGCCGTTTAGTGCGTAATGCACCATGTCTGATACTGCCTTTGGAGCTATATTGGATGCGACTGAGATAACGCCGCTTGCGTTGATATCTGGGGAGGTTATCATGGTGTAGGTTTTGTCATCGTCTCCGCTTAGGATGGCAAAGTTTTCTCCGCAGAGTTTGCGGGTTAGGGTCATATTTTGGGGGTCGCCTGTTGCCTCTTTTACGCATCGCACGTTGGGGTACTGGGCGTGGAGGATGGCAAGGTCTTGGGGCAAAAGTTGGGTGCCGGTTCTGCCGGGTATGACGTAGGGGATTATTTGGACTTCGGGAAAACGGCTGGCGATTGGTTCGATGTATTCGCGGCGGATTTCCATGGAGCTGGGTCCATTGTAGTAGGGGTCGACAAGGAGTACGGTGTTTATGCCTGCGTGTTGGGCGTGTTGGGTGCCTGCGATGGCTTCTTGGGTGCTGTTGCTGCCGGTGCCTGCGATAGTTAAGCAACGGGTTGTTGCATATTCGCGGGTTTTTTCTATGACTTTACTGTGGTCAGTCCAGTCTAGTGTGGGTGATTCGCCGGTTGTGCCGACAGCGAGAATGCCGCTGACGCCATTTTTTACTTGGAAGTCTATTAATTGTTGTAATCCGTCGTAGTCTACTTGACGGTTGGAATTCATGGGGGTTATTAATGCGGTATAACAACCGTTGAATGTTATCATTTAGATTCCTTCTAGATTCTGTCTTAATAGGATTGAGTGGTGTGTACAATATTTAAAGTTTACGTTTTTCAGACTTTTATTACGAAAAACGGAAAAAACAATGTTTTAATAGTCAAATCACCCCCAATAAAAATCGTTTTTCGCAATTTTTTTACAATCCACCCGCACAACCACCAATACAAAACAACCCCAACAAAAATCGACAGTGCACCAATAAATAGTTAATTTGACACAAAATCAAATTCGTATCAACTCACACATAATTAACAAATTTCCCAAGTTTGAAGAGAAAAATCACCCTCAATCCACCCGAGTTTTCCATTTTTTTCTACTAAGCACTCTAATTGAATTACCAAAATTCAAGTCACATATATTTTTCAAACAATACAAAACACCTAAACCAGAAAAAGTATTCAACTTAAAAACTTTAAAAAACAGCCCCATAAAAAATGATCGTTTTTAGTAAAATACTACTAAGAATAACCTGTTTTTCACAAAAAAGTCCATCAAAAATAGGTCATAATAGAAAAATCGAAAACACACAAAACCAAAGGTAACACACAAAACACCTACGTAAAAACTAGTCTATATTGGAACACTACCCAAAAATCCTCAAAATGCACACATAAATTAATACTAAAGAACAACACAAAACCCAGCCACAATTCACCATTTAACTATCCAAAACAACACCCTCATAAACAAACTTCAAAAACACAAAAAACACCACTATATTTCATAAAAAGCCACATCCACAAAACACCAAACTAAAAAAACCACAAAACCACTACACAGCCAGAATAACCCTGCAGAAAAACAACAACCGTTAAAAAAGAAAAAATTTGGGTTGAACCATAGAGTAGTCTACAGATTACCCTTTGCCCTTTTCTTCTTTCCCAAAGTACTGAGTCCATTTAAGCTTGCGTGCATCACGTTTAAATGCTAAACTGCTTTTCTTGCATTTACTGGAATCGAACCAAAGAATCGAACCATCGTTTTTAACGTACATCATGCCTGTGCCAGCTGGGAAATCAGCACCACAGAACGAACATTTTCTCGGTTTTGGCATGACAATTTTCTCCTATCAGATTTACCTTGTGATTTTCTTTGCTTCCCGTTCAGTTTCCCGAAGCATCAAGATATCTTGAACACGAACAGGCCCTTTAACGTTACGTGTAATGATTCGACCTTTATCGCGTCCTTCCATGATACGAACACGAACCTGCGTGATTTCCCCAGTTACACCTGTACGTCCGATAATTTGAATAACTTCAGAGGGCGTTAATTCATCAGATGTTTCTTTGCTACTCATATCACTGAGTGCCTCGTTTAACCTGATCGATACGGTTCACGATTTCTTTGATTAAGCCGGTTGCTTCCCCTTCCCTCATAATGCAGGTTGCTGCACATGGAACATCAATACCAATGGACTTGCCAAGTTGTTCTTTACTTGGTACAAACACATATGGAATTTTACGTTCTTCACAGAGCAGGGGCAGATGCGCGATGACTTCAGGGGGATCAACGTCTTCAGCGATAACAACAAGTTTTGCTTGACTACGCTCTACAGACTTTGTAGCTTCGTTAGTTCCTTTTCTCACTGAACCTGATTTTGAAGCAAGCGATAGGGCTTCATAGGCTGCATCCACGAGTTCTTTTGGGGCTTCATACTTTACATAAAATGGTTTAGACATATTTCTTAGCCTCACCCTTTTTTAAGGCACACTCTTATCCCCAGTTCAGCTTTAATAAGCTTTCTACACTAAGATACATACTTGACCCTACGCTTTATTTGCAATCCAGAAACCTTTAAATCCTCAGTTGCAACTACCTACATGTTTTTGAGAGGGGAAAAATATTTGCAAAGATTAGGCAAACTAACAAACATATCTCCTTCAGGAAATATCATAGTAAAAGCAGAAGTCCCCCCAAAAATCGGCTCCGAGGTTGTTGATGAGAACCTAAATGCGGTCGGTAAAGTTTTCGACATTATTGGCCCAGTTTCAGCTCCCTATGCAGTGATTAAACCAACAGTTAGGGAACCTGCCCAATTAGTGAATAAACCGGTATATTTGCTTCTCTCAAAACCGCAACGGAGTAAACGGAATAAATGAGCCGAGATACCAAGTTACATGTACCCGTAGAAGACCACACTACATTACAAACAGATACCCAAAAAGCACGAATTTGTTCGGAATGTGGCAGCGCACGACTTATGCATGATTCAGAAGCCGCTGAAATAGTATGCATGGACTGCGGTATTGTTGTACAACAAAAACTAGCTTACCGCGGACCCGAATGGCGAGCATTCGATGAGGAGCAACGCTCAAAACGAACACGCGTGGGGGCCCCTCTTACCTATACCATTCACGATAAAGGATTATCTACAACCATTGACTGGCATGACCGCGATATTTATGGCAAAAGCCTCTCACCAGGTCAAAAAGCACAAGTTTACCGTTTACGAAAATGGCAACGCCGCATTAGAGTTTCCGACGCAACTGAGCGAAACTTGGCATTTGCACTCTCTGAAATTACAAAAATTTCCAATAACCTCAATTTGCCCAAAAACATTGTTGAAACAGCCTCTGTTATCTACCGGAAAGCCGTAAAAGAACATCTTATCCGAGGCCGATCGATACAAGGAGTCACAGCCGCATCACTTTATTTGGCATGTAGACAATGTGGACTACCCCGAACGCTAGATGAAATTTCGCAAGTTACAACGGTGAGTAAAAAAGAGATTGGACGAAGTTACCGCTTTCTTATTCGAGAACTCAATTACTCAATTCCCCCGCTAAAACCTAGCCAGTATATCACAAAATTTTCCAATCAGCTTACCATGCAAGGCAAAGTTGAAGAGATCGCTCACAAAATTTTAGGAGCTGTTAAAGAACTCAAACTGACCTCTGGCAGGGGACCCACCGGAATTGCTGCTGCTGCAAGCTACATTGCCTCGGTGTTGACTGGGGAGCGTAAAACGCAAAGAGCCATTGCTGAGATTGCACAGGTTACTGAAGTTACGATTCGCAACCGTTACAAGGAACTTGCAGAACGACTACTGTTTCAGATAAGTCTTTAGTGTCTAACCTCGATTTGCATCAAAGAGCCCGCATTACACATCTGAACATGCATAGTTTTTTAATTTATCATACGATTTGTAAAAATATTTGAATTAAAACTTATTTATCGAACCGATAGGCAGCAAATATTGCAAATCATATTTGTTGTAGAGGCAACCTCCGAAAACCCGTATTTTTCCAAAAGCGTTTGTTGAAAACGGTGAAATATGTTGTTTGGTTTTATGAAATGGGTTTTTTGGAGGTTGCCTACAGTTTGCTAGGAACTACTCTACTTACAACCAATACCAGTACCCATTACTCAACAAGTTATCTTTGTGAGTTTTTCAATTTTTCTACTATAACCTATTTTTGATGGTTTTTCTTGAGAAAACAGGTTATTCTCAGCAGCATTTTACTAAAAATAATTATTTTTTGGAAGAGTAATTTTTTAGAGTCTTTTAGTTTGAATACTTTCTATGATTTAGAAAATTTGTATGATTTGAAAAATGTATGTGACTTGAATTTTGGTGACTTAGTCTGAGTACTTAGTAGAAAAAAATGAAAAACTCAGATCATCATATGCTGGGAAACAAAAAGTGGGAAACAGAACAAAAATATCTGTAGACAACCTCCGAAAACACCATTTCAGAAAACCAAGTAACATATTTGTACAGTTTTTAGCAGATGATTTTGGAAAAATATAGGTTTTCGGAGGTCACATAGAAAGCTCTGCTTGTTACATATTAAAAAATTTTTCTGCAAAAATATTTATCTAATCAATTTATGCAAGATATTTTCAACTCTTTAAGTGGTAGATTAAAATTTTTTCAGAAATTCAGGTTATAACAACAGATACCAAATAACATACCTGTTCCATCCACATCATTTAACAAACCAACAGAAATTACAACTATCAGAACTATCACGATATTTTTTTATCCAACGTTTCCCACACTACCCCTATGATGGATAAAAAGACACAAAAAACAAACACTATCCAGCGTGCAAAAGTTCTGTTGTTCACCAGCAGCATTGTGCTACTTGTAATTCTTTGCTACCTCTCGATAATCAAAGTCATCTCAACCACTATCTACCTATGTAGCGGATTTGGCATAATGATAGCCATAACAGTAATTAATTATGCCCTTAATCGGTTCTATGGCAATAAACTGCCAAAAAACACCGTTTAAAATATTTGCCACACATACCCCTTTAGATTAACTAACAGTTTTTATGTTCGTTAGAGTTAACATCAGCGTTTTGAGGGATATGATGCACACAAAACAAATTGGAAAAAACATCTACCAAGTTGAACTCGACACAGGGGGTTTTAAGCAACTCATCTGTAGCTATATCATAACCGGTTCAACCCCCGTGCTTATTGAATCTGGCCCAACCAACTCAGTACCCAACCTCCTTAGTAGCATACAAGAATTGGGTATGGCACCAAAAGACATAGCATATATTGCAGTAACCCATATTCACCTCGATCACGGCGGCGGCGCAGGAACATTGCTCAAAGCTCTGCCAAACGCTAAAGTTCTTGTTCATCCCCGCGGGGTTGCCCACTTAATTGATCCGGAATGTCTCTGGACTGCTAGTCAAGCCGTTTTAGGTTACGTCAGTGAAGTCTTTGGTAAACCCGAACCTGTTTCTCAAGACCGCATAATTCCAATAACTCATGGCAGACTCGATTTGGGTAACGATAATACTCTCACAATCCTTGAAACTCTGGGGCATGCCTCGCACAACATCAGTTTCTATGAAAGTATCAATGGAGGGGTCTTTCCGGGAGATGCTGCAGGTACCTATTTACCTGAATATAGAGTCGTTGTTCCCACAACACCCCCGCCGTTTTATCTTGAATCAGCGCTATTATCACTTGATAAACTCATCGATCTTAAACCGACCACCCTCTATTTCAGTCATTTCGGACCGGCAGACGATGCAATTAACCGGCTCAAAACCTACAAAACACAACTCCAACTCTGGGCAGACATCACAAAAAAAGGTGTAGACACAAATTTAAGCTTAGAAGAAATCCGAAACATCATCATCAAAACAGATCCCATCATGACTACACTTAACAGCTACATCCAAAATCACCCCATCTACAAGAAAACAATGCTAGAAAACTGTATACATGGATTCATCGAATACAGCAAAACCAAACAACAAAAAACCAGGTCATAAACATTTAATATTTTGTTTCAACTCTTGTCCTAAAGGCGAACAGTTTTGGCTGAAAACGAAAGCAGAACGGCCCCGGAACGGGTGGCTCTTGAAAAAATTAACGATTACCTGTGGCAGATCCCTAAATACAAATCACAAATGAAAGTTCCAGGTATGATTTTTGCCAATCAAACATTAATAGAAAAAATGCAAACAGACCGCACCCTTTGGCAATGCGGCAATGTGGCACAACTACCGGGCATCTACAAACACTCCATCACACTACCTGATGGCCATGAAGGTTACGGATTTCCCATTGGAGGTGTTGCAGCAACAGACTACAACAACGGCGTCATAAGTCCAGGCGGCGTCGGTTACGACATCAACTGTGGTGTACGATTACTCACAACCAACATAACCGAAGAGACTATCCGCTCCAAACTATCCCCCCTTGCAGAAGCCATTTTTCACAACATACCATCCGGTTTAGGAAGCCGCAGAAAAGACCTCACCATTTCCAATCGTGATATTGACACACTCGCCGCTGAAGGGGTTCAGTGGCTTATCGACAGGGGCATAGGCTGGGCAGAAGACGCTAAACACTGTGAAGAAAATGGCCACATGCCAAATGCTAACCCTGATAAAGTCAGTCAAACCGCTAAAAACCGGGGAGTGAGTCAAATCGGCACACTAGGCAGCGGTAACCATTTTTTGGAGATCCAAAAAGTAGACAAAATTTTCAACTCTAAAACCGCCAAAACATTTGGTGTTATGCATGAAGGGCAAATTATGGTTATGATTCATTGTGGCAGTAGGGGATATGGTCACCAAGTTTGTTCAGATTATCTTCGTGTGATGGAACGTGCGGTGCAGAAGTACAAAATTAACTTGCCTGATCGGGAACTAGCTTGCGCACCTGGCAGTAGTCCTGAAGCTATAGACTATGTTGAGGCTATGGCGTGTGCAGTCAATTATGCTTTTTGTAATCGTCAAGCTATTATGCACTGGGTCCGGCAGAGTTTCCAGCAAGTTTATGGTCAAGACCCTGAAAAATTGGGACTTAAACTGGTTTATGATGTTGCACACAACATTGCCAAGATGGAAACTCATGATGTTGGAGAGGGGGTACAGAAAAAGGTTTGGGTTCATCGTAAAGGGGCGACGCGGGCATTTCCTGCGGGTCATAAAGATGTGCCTGAGGATTACCGAGGTGAAGGTCAGCCGGTGCTTATTCCGGGGAGCATGGGTACTAGCTCTTGGATATTGGTGGGTACACAGAAAGCCATGGAGCTAACGTTTGGTTCCACAGCTCATGGTGCTGGTCGTATGATGAGTCGGTTTGCGGCCAAGCGGCAATTTTGGGGGGGAGATATAAAATCTGGCCTTGAGAAGCGCGGTATTACAGTTCGTGCTGCCAGTCCTTCGGTACTTGCTGAGGAAGCAGATGGGGCATATAAAAATGTAGACTTGGTTGCAGAGGTCAGTCACCAAATTGGTATAGCTACTAAAGTTGCTCGGCTTACACCTTTGGCAGTTATCAAGGGTTAATTTCCTTTTTTAATTTTTTTTTAATTTACTTGTTGTTTGTGGTTTCATAGTACATTGTATTAAATTTAGGGCATGTGCCAATTTAGGATAGTTACTTAATTTTCCAGATTTATTATACGCAGGTTGATGAAAATCCATGAAAAGAACCGATTATAAAAATGCCGGTAAAAATAGTCGCTTAAAAATATGTCCGCTGTATAATTATTTATAAATTATACATATATTTTATTTAATCATTAAATGTTGTTTCGAAATGTTTTTCAAAACTAAATGTATTTATCAAATAGTTCCCATCTGGGTGTATAAATTTTGCGGGAGATTAGGTTTGTGGTATTGTTGGGCAGTGTGCCAACATAGAATAGTTTTTTGTCGATTAGGTATTTTATGTGTTACCTCTGGATTAAGGGTAACTTTTCTCTTCAAACCTTGGGAAATTTGTCAATTATGTATGGAGTCGATACGAATTTGATTCTGTGCCACATTAACTATTCTAAATTTGTACACTGTCTGTTGTTGTTTGTTGTGTTTTTGGGTACTTGCTGAGTGTAAAAGTTATGTCTATAGGCGACCACCGAAGACGGGTATTTTTCTAAAATCGTTTGCTGAAAATCGTGTAGCGGTGTTGTTTGGTTTTCTGAAATGGGGTTTTCGTAGGTTGCCTATATTGTTTTAGGACAACGGTTAACTGTGAATGGATATCAATCGGCAAATAAATAAAAGTAGTTAGTAGGTTTTGCAACCTATGTATTGTTTTGTGACATCGTTGAGCCATGGGTATAGTTTTCGCAGTTTCGCCATCGATTCTGCCACCTTCTCGGCGGGATATTCATAGGGTTGTAGGTGTCCGTTGAAGTATTCGTCATATGCAGTCATGTCAAAATAACCATGTCCAGTTAAAGCGAACAGTAAAGTTTTGGCGGTATTGGTTTGGGTGCATTTACGGGCTTCGTCACAAACAGCTTTTATGGCATGTGTTGATTCGGGGGAAGGAATTATTCCTTCTGAACGGATGAATAATTTTGCTGCGTCAAATGCATCTACTTGGTTAACTGAGATGGTGCTTATCTGTTTTTCTTTAGCTAACAGACTTAGGGTTGGAGCAATGCCATGGTATCGTAGACCGCCAGCATGGATGGGTGCAGGCATGAAGTCATGGCCAAGGGTGTACATTGGTACCAGTGGAGTGAGTTTGGAGGTGTCGCCGTGGTCGTAGGTGTAGTAGCCACGGGTTACTTTGGGGCATGCGGTTGGTTCGACAGCAATGAGTTGGGTTTCTTTGGGGGCTTTTTTAGTGGTTTTGTCGTAGTAGAAGGGCCAGTATAGACCGCTGTAGCTGCTTCCGCCGCCTATGCAGCCATAGATTGCGTCGGGATATTCTTCAATCATTGCTAGTTGTTTTTGTGCTTCTAAGCCGGCTATTGTTTGATGCATGCAGACATGGTTAAAGACGCTGCCAATTGTATAGTTGGCTTTTTTACCTGTTTTTTCGCTTTCTAAGCTGTCTTCGATGGCTTCGCTAATGGCTATTCCGAGGCTGCCTTTGTTTTCGGGGTTTTCTGAGAGGATTTCTTGGCCGACTTTGGTTTGTTTGCTTGGGCTGGCATAGACGGTTGCGCCAAAAGCGTTCATCATAGCTTTGCGGTAGGGTTTTTGTTCAAAGCTTGCACGGACCATATATACGGTTGCTTCTAATCCAAATATGTTAGCAGCAAAAGCAAGTGCGCTGCCCCACTGGCCTGCGCCTGTTTCGGTTGTGACACGGGTTATACCTTCTTTCATGTTGTAGTATGCTTGGGGTACTGCACTGTTGGTTTTGTGGCTACCTGACGGTGAACCACCTTCATATTTGTAGAAGATTTTTGCAGGGGTTTTAAGCGCTTTTTCCATTCCTGTTGCTCGGAATAAGGGACTTGGCCGCCAGATTTTATAGATTTCTTGGACATCTTCAGGAATGTTTATCCAACGTTCCTGACTGATTTCTTGTCCGATAATAGCCTTGGGAAATATTTTGGGGACTATACCGACACCGGGTTTCCCGGTTTCCGCTTCGATAAAGGGCGGCAAGGGATAGGGTAGGTCGGGGACAATGTTGTACCATTGTTTGGGTATGTCAGATTCTTTGAGAAGAATTTTTTTGTCGGACAATTTGGTTCGCCTTTGCAGAGATTTGTTCCTTACAGGTCATATTTAAGGCTTTTCTGCACAGTTTTGTACATGTTAAGAGTTAATTTGATTTTGTCTTCAAAGTGCGCACCAAAAACAAAAAGGAACAAAGAACATATTAATATCCAAATGCACAAAATATTACAGAAGCGACCAGAAATGTGGAAGAAAATTGAAACACAACTCCAACAATACCCTGAACGCCTAAAAGTTACACGCGTTCTCATCGAAAACGGGTTATCGGCAAAAGGCGATAAAATCTATGCAAACCAAATCGAAATTCCTCCCGTTCGAGTTGCCCGAGTTGCAGGCGTCGATCGCCGCACCGTCAACGAAACCCTAAACAGCATCCACAACAACCCAGAACTTCGCATGATATTTGAGGAAATTCGTCCAGCAGGCCACAGCCTAAAAGAAATCGCCAAACACCTAAATCTGGGCGTAGTAGAAATCACCCCCACAAATGCCACAGCCCAAGGCATCCTGTCCAGTGCCGCAGTAATCCTCAACACTGCAGACCTCAGCATACGCCAAGCAATAGTAGATGACCCAGAACTTTCACCAGAACCAAAATTGACATTTATTGTAGAACGAAAAATCCCAGGTGAACTTATCCCCAAATTGTTAGAAATTCACGGAGTAGCCAAAATCTCTGTTTATTAATTCACCACATAAGCCAAACTAATAAATTTCACATAATCAACGCAGACCAATTTCAAAACTTAAAGCTACACCCACATAACCACATAGTCTAATCTATAAACATCAAACAGCACCAAACAAATACAAAAAGAAAAAAGAAAAAAATTATTTCAGCGGCACATACATCGAAGAACGTGACGCACCAATACCAGGGGTACCATGGCGAACAGGTTTATTGGTTATAGCAAATTCACCCAAGTAGTGACCAATCATCTCAGGCCGTATATCCACACCAACAAATTCTTTACCATTATGTACACTGATTTTTAGGCCAACCATTTCGGGTAACACAATAAGATCACGCACATGTGTTTTGATACCACTTTCTTTGACAGTTTTGGATTCTTTTGCAGTACGCAACTTTTCAAGCAGTATACGTTGTTCAGGGGTTAACCCACGTTGTAGACTTCTTCTTTGACGGGATGGAAGCAGATTTATGAATTCATCCATAGACATACCTGAAAGACTCTCAAAGCTATGTCCACGGTAACTAAATTCTTTTGGCATATTTCATTTCTCCTGTTAATTTATCCTCGGATAGCCCGTTTTTTCTTTTGCCCAGGTCCACGAGCAGCAATTAAACCAACTTTCTGTCCTGGCGGAGCACCATGAGAGGTTGTAGTTGTTCTACGTGCGCTACGTTTACTACTGCCATAAGGATGCACTGCTGGAACCATTTTTCTGCCACTGGTACGCGGATACTTGTGACCCTTGGCTTTCATAAGGTGATATTTTTCACCGGCTTTAAGAAACGGCTTCTCAATACGACCAGAAGCTGAGATGACACCTACCGTTGCCAAACAATAATCGTTGATGTAACGAGTTCGTCCAGAAGGTAGACGAATCATAGTACCCTGAGGGGTGTGACCCACCACAGTTGCATATGCACCTGAACTCCGAGCCATTTTTCCACCATCACCCGGCCGCAACTCAAGATCACAAACCAAAGTCCCTTCAGGCATTTTGCCCAAAGGTAAAATATTACCAATTTCAGCAGATGCTTTACCGCCGTAAACAATTTCCTGACCGACAAAAACACTCTCAGGGGTGATACTATACATAATTGTACCATTATCAAATTCAACCAGTGAGAGCGGTGAACCGCGCCCGGGATCATGGACTAAATCGACTATAACACCGACAAGTTTAGTTTCAAAAGATTCCTTTGGAGCGATTGCAGGATACTTTGCGGGTGCAACACGCTTATGAGTTGAAGCGCGGAAGTTTTGTCCGCCGCGACCACGTCTTTGAACACGAATACGTTTTCCCATAAAATCAAGCCTTCAAATTACTAGAGTATTCCAAGTTTAATTGCAACATCAGAAGCCAAGAATTCAGGAGCCAGCTTTACAAACGCCTTTTTAATACCTTGAGGCGTGATAAGCACATTAACATCTTTTACCTTGACTTCATACATAATTTCAACTGCACGCTTAATGTCTGCCCGACCTGCCTTAGTGTTAACAATAAAGATAAGTTTGTTTTCTTTTTCAACCATAAGGCTAGCGGATTCAGTCATCAAAGGATAGTGAATTATTTCATCTGGTTTCATTAAATTGATTCTCCATAAAGACTATTTAACTTATCAATTGCACCACTAGTCCAAACTGTCAACCGGCCGGGATGAGTTCCAGGGGCAAGCATTTCAGTGTTAAGACTATTAACAGTGGCTACTTCCACGCCAGGGATGTTGCTAGCCGCGTTAGCCAAGTTTTTTGCATCAACCACTACAATAAGAGGCCCAACACCCCGTTTCATTTTACGGCCCCGATGTTTGCCTTTACCTGCGCGAACACATCGACTATCTCGGACACGGGTAAGCTCGGCATCAAACCCAAAATTTGCAAAAACTGCTTCAACGTCTTTAGTCTTTGATAGACCCTCTATAGTGTCCTCGACAACTAGGGGTAAACCGATAATTGAGTCGATTTTGTGTCCGCGCGCGGCAACCACTTGTTTTTCAGCAGTTGCTGCAATGGCGGATATCAAAGCGAATTTAGCTTCTTTTTTAGGTATATTTTTAACTATAATTTTTTCTGCACGGGGTGGATGAGGCTGTCTGCCTTTGACAGTACTTGGAGCAAATGCAGCTCGGCCACTACCGCCTTTAACGCGAGGAACGCGTGCAATTCCGCTCCCGGTTCCGCGTGATTCAGCAGTTGTTTTTTTGCCCGCCATAGGGTCTCTGCCCTGGGGCTGGAGACGGTTTGACTGGATTGCCAAGACGGCCCGTTTAATCACGTCTGGTCTTAAGGGTGTTTGGAATACGGTGGGCAGAGCGATTGTTCCTTGAGCTTTGCCGTGTAAATCAAAGATTTCTGCGGTTTTTTGGGTCATACGTCATTCAACCTATTTTCCTTGAGTGGACTCCAGTGAGATATATGTTATTTGTGGTGCAGCTTCAGGCACTCCAGTAGGTGGCCGCGCAGGAACACGGAGACGGATCATGCGTTTTTCAGTGCCAGGAATACTGCCCTCTATTAGGATGTAGGGACCGTTTATTTCACCGTATCGGACATATCCGCCTTTAACAGTAACTTCTTTACCGTCTTTGCCGATTTTTAGGATACGTTTGTTGAATTCGATTCTTTGATGGTATCCGGTCTGACCTGCACGTGCAACACTGTACATAAGGTGATGGGGATTCCATGGACCTAAAGTAGCGATACCACGTTTGGTTTTTCGGCCTTTATGTTGTAACTTGGTTACGTGCCAACGCTTAACTGGACCTTGGAAACCTTTGCCCACAGTTACGCCTGCAATGTCTATGTATTGTCCGTCTTTGAAAACTTCTTCAGGGGTCACTGTTTTTCCAAGAAGCTGTTTAGCGTATTCAAATTGCTGAGGTATGCTTCCGCCGCCGATTTGGATTTCGCAGGTCTCAGGTTTCTTTTTGGAGAGACTTGTCTGGGAGGGTTGTGTTGCGGTGATAACACGAACAATTGCAGTGTGTTCGAGGTTATCTTGAATTTTTTGGAGCATATCTTCTGTGTTAAAAGTATCGGGTAAAACCAAGAGACGATCAAGCTGAGCTGGAGGTTCTTTCATCCAAGCTTCAGTTATGTTTTCTAACCCGTATGGTGTTTTAGTGTAAATTCTTATACCGCAGACAAGAATCGGCGGCGTTTCTAGTATGGTTGCTGCCCGCATGACTTCTTTGCCAAAGTTTGGCGACCGTTTTCGGTCTTCGATGGTAAAGATGTAGGTCATACCTGCCTTGTAGGCTGAGAAACCTAAAAGCCTCGGTGAATCTGATTTTACTTGAGGCCAATATCTGATGCGTGGTACTGGTTTCTTCGCACGCTGCCTTGGTAAATAGGCTAATGAACCATGTCTTGGAGCATGATGTTTACGATGTCCCATTGATTATCCGCTTCGCGCCTTTAGCAAATAGTATAAGAGGTTATAAACGTTACCATCAAAGACGCAAATTGACTAACCAGTGTATAGAAAACAATTATGAGCAACTATCTTTGGGTTAGCCTGTGCAGGGGATTTTTAGCATCCATCTATCGTTTGCAACATAACATAGCAAAATAGTTTAAAATATGCACCTTTTAAAGTAGACGTACACGCCTTTAGAGTTTCACATTTAAGCCTTACTTTGTGTTTTTTGGCAACATATTTTTTGCGATTTCATAATTCATTCATTTTTGGTTAAAAACTAAAATAGTTCTACCTCGTGCCCCGACCATACAAAACTTTTAAGAATAACATTACGTTACTGCCCACCTAATCTCTACAAATAGTTTTCTTATCAAAAAAATTTGATAATATCTGATTTGTTTTACTTGTTTTACAAACATATTTTTGCATAATGACCCACAAGTAACGATTTGCAAAAGAAAACCACCACAACCTGACAAATAATAACGTTATTAATTAGATTTAACATATTTACACTGTTTTGTCGTTTTAATCTCATAAATTAATTTTTTTTGGGAAGTCAGTTATTTACCACAAAATTTTACGCAATACAACCTAAAATACATAAACATCACCAAAAAGACCAGAACTTTTCAATAACAGCTATCATAAAAATGTGTTACGTTTGAAAAACACCACCATTATTGTCGCATCATAACACACTTAGCCAACAAAAAGAAATATCCAACAGATTCACTGTAAGAATAGATAGATAAAAACCTTAACGGGAACACCAAACAGCCCTAATCGTATAAGAAAGAAAACTCTGAATCTCTGACCAGGTCAATTTAGATTTACCACGTTTACGATTTACAAACAACACAGGCAATTCTTTGACTTGAAAATTTTTAAGCGCCGCCTGCCGCACAGTTTCAATTTGAATTTCATAGGTGTAACTATGCAAACTATTGATAACTTCTCTAAGAAAAATAGTTGAATAACACCGATAACCACTGGTACAGTCTTGAAACCCTAACCCCAACGACACACGTGCAATAGCGTTAGCAGTTTTACTAATAATTTTTCGTGAAAACGGCCAACCCACGATTTTACCACCCCCACTATAACGACTACCGATAACTATACCACATTTGTGTTCCTGCATTACCGCTAAAAGTTTTGGCATATCATGAGGATCATGAGAATAATCAGCATCCATAGTGAATATATATTTAGGCGGTGAAACTTGTTTGAGAAAAAATTTAAACCCATCAGTTATAGCAGTACCCAAACCGGATTTTTTAGACCGACGATAAAGAATCACATTGGAATATTTTTTTTGCGTCTCCTGCACAATTTGAGCAGTCCCATCTGGACTTGAGTCATCTATCACCACAATGGTGGCTGATAGTTTAAGGTTTTCAATATCTTCAATCAGGTTAGCTATGTTGTCAGCTTCCTCATATGTCGGCAGTATCACTCCGATTTCGAAATTTTGATTAATATTCCCAGTTAATTGATAACCCATTAAAATGACACAACATATAGAACGAAAATAAAATTAATAAACATTAAGATACCCACACACACAAACATTTTTGCTCACAACAACACCTAAAACAGTACATAACAATTACCACCACCAGACTGTCCGAAAACTAACAAAAATCCCAAAAAACAAGAAAATGACCGGTTTTCTCCGTCCGTTTCCTCCAAAAACACGAAAACACTATTTTAGACAGTCCCCCACCTTAACATCAGAGTTATCGCAAACACACAAAGCTTATGAAACAAGCTTCCATTGAAGTGCAACGAAAATCACTCCACAAACACAACGCTTTCCATAAGAACACCATCAAAACACACACCATACACAAATAACCACACAAAAAGAAACTACACACAAAACAAACACAACTATAACAAAACATCACACAAAAACAGAACCACACCTATATGAGAAAAAATTCAACCCATTGAACAAATATTTTAAAAATAAAAAAGAAAGCCCCACAGTTATTTATTGTGAAGGAAAACTGGGCGATTTTTCTAATCAGTTTCGATTCTTGGGGCCAAAAAGAAAGTAAGTTTCCCTTCCTTAGTTTGCTGAAAATCAATCTTAACAGGCATATCAGTTGAAAACTCTAAGGTTGCAATATCACTAGTCGCTGAAGCAGCTTTTATGATCTCACTAAGATAACTAAGACTAAAAGTTGCTTTAGCGTTTTCTTTGACTTCAAGATCTAATAGTGCATCGCTGCCTTTTTGAATTGTTATAGTTGCACCCATAATATCGCCTGAGGCACTCAGAGTAAGTTTTTCTGGTTCAGCATCGATTTTGACATGATCACTCACTAGTTGAGCATCTTCTATTGCTTGGCTAAGACCAAGCGTGGTAGTTTTTGCTTTGATGTTAAAACTGATTTTAGGTGTTGGCACCTCTTCCTCGCTTGGTTCAAGCAAACTCATGGTGAATTTACGGGAATATCTACCAGTCACAACGACTTGGAGTTTGCCTGTTTTATCATCAAGACTAAGTTCAACCGCTTCTTCTTTGCTCGCGCGTTTGAGGAGTTTAAGGAGTTCACTTATATTGAGACACATTTTGCTGGGTTGGGGAGCATCGTATTCCTGGAAGATGCTTTTTGGCCACTCAAAATCAATCATGGCAACACGCGATGGATCCATCGCGCGTAGTTTAAGTCCGTCGGGTTCGATTTTAAAGGTTGCTTCATCAACCAAAATAGAGATGGCTGTTGCCATGTCTCGAAGTAATTTAGCATCAGACACTTTAAGTTTAAACATCTTGCTCTCTGCCTCGTTCACATGCATACAGTATAGGGTTATATTAGTTTATCATTGCAGTTTGGTTAATAAATTTAGCTTGTAAAACCTCTAAAGTTATCCCTGCAAGTCGTAGCACTCAGGCATTTTTAGGTTAAGCTATAAAAAATATCACTCTCTTTGAAGCCAGTTTGAAGCAGATGTGGTTATAGTTAAATTGATGTAGTTCACATATCATTCATATCGGAGAGAGCATGGTGGATTCTAGAGAATTTGTCTATCAACAGTTTAGCGGGTTCTATCGCGATCCCATCAATGCTGTGCCTTCTCCGCATTTGGCACATCAGCGTGAATTTGGTTATCTTGTGTTTAGAGAAAAATTTATGGTACGGCATCGCCGCTTTGAACAAATTGCCAATTTTCGAGTGGTTCTATCCAATATTGTCCCCTCAGATGTTTATCATAGTTGTGCCTATTATGCTAATCCTGATTTTGATATGGATAAAAAGGGCTGGATTGGCAGTGATGTAGTTTTTGATATAGATGCAGACCACATACCCACTTCTTGTAACAAGGTTCATGATGAGTTTCGATGTATTACCTGTGGTTTTGAAGGCAGGGGTATAACACCTGAGGCGTGTCCAGGTTGTGGGGCAAACAAGTTTGAAACCATCATTTGGGCTTGTGAGTGGTGTATAGCGTCTGCTCGTGAGGAAGTTTTTAAATTGCTTGATATGTTGGAGAATGATTTAGGTTTTGCTCAAGATGAGGTTCGGGTATTTTTTTCGGGACACCGCGGTTATCATGTACATCTTGAGAGTGAGGTTATACGAACATTAGATGCTATGGCAAGAAAAGAAATTGTAGATTATGTAACCGGTGGAGGGTTAAGTATCTTTGAGCAGGATAAAAAAGAGCAAAAAAAGAAGCGGCGTTCAAAAAAATTTAATCTTCATGACTTTGGTTGGAATCGTCGTTTAAAAATGGGTATGCAGAGTTTTCTTGAAACCGCCTCGCCGACAGATCTCAGAGAAATTGGATTACGAACCAAAGTACTTGACAGTAAAGATGTCATTATTAAACGGGCCATAAATGAGGGCAAATGGGAAAGTATCCAAGGGGTTAGTGTGCAAACATGGCGTAAACTTGCAAGACACATCTGTGAAGAGCAAGCAGCTAAAATCGATACAGTTGTTACCACTGATATCCATCGTCTCATCCGCATGAATGGCACACTCCACGGTAAAACAGGATTTAAGAAAGCGGAATTCAAACCTAAAGAGCTACAAACCTTTGACCCCTTCACAGAAGCAGTAGCTTTTAAAAAGGGAGAAGTGAAAGTGTTGGTGTTTGACGCGCCAGAGTTTAGGATGAGTGGGGAAACATTGGGCCCATATAAGAACCAAACCGTTGAGCTACCTACAGCCGCTGCGGTTTTACTTATCTGTAAAAAAAGAGCAGAGGTGACGCTCTAATGTATGACCAGCTTTATGTAGCGTGGCGTCGAGAGATCGATGACCACACTCTTGGAGGGTTACCGCCGGATTTCTATGTTAAAATTGCTGAGTATATAGGTCATATTAAAGAGGAACTTCAGAAACCGGTTGAAAAAAAAACTGTTAGGGTCAACTTACTGGAGCGTGAAGTTAAAAATGTGGAGCGTATGCTTGGGGAATTATTGGATCTACGCTATAAGAAAATCCTCAAAACTATTACTCGGCTCCATAAAGTTCCTAACGAATTGCTCACTGATGAGGAAAACAAAATGTGTCAGAATTTTGTCAACTTTGCAGAGACATATCTGCGATTTACAGAAAACCTCAAACAGGGCGAACAAATACCTATGAATACAACAGTTAATCAAGCGGCCCAATCTTCGCAGCAAACGTGCCAGGCACATAGAACGGAATTTAAGCCACCTGCATATGTCACTCATAAACGGTTAACTTTGCGATTCACAAAATCCATTCCGGCTATCATGGGGGCAGATATGAAATCCTATGGACCTTTCTTCGCTGATGATGTGGCGTCCTTGCCAGCGCTAAATGCCCAGATTTTGGTTAAGCAAGGGCTAGCGATTTTAGTCGGAGGTTAGCTACGCGTTATCAAAGCGCAGGAGAACCATCAAGCAATCTGATAGAATATGCAGTAGGGTTTGTGGAATTTTGTTTTTGAACGGCACTTTGATAGAGTTATGTGTTGAAGTGAATATCTCCCGGATTCCCGCCATACACAACTATGTTTTATATGGTAATATATGTTATTAAAATATGTAATTTAGAAAATTATCAAGGATAATATTTCATACAGTACAAAAATTCTGATAAAATTCACAATAACATACAGCAACAAATGAAGGGACATCCCCAAAATCTGGGACATGATGCTAAATAGTTTATAAGCAACACCCCATGTTATCTTCCAATGGCGATAACTATGGCGAAGGTAACAATAAAATGTATACACTGCAATGCGAAAATGTAGTAAAAATGAACAAACAACCAAACAACACCACACGATACAAATGCAACAATTACAAAAAACATTCCAAACAAAACACACAAACAAAGACACACCACCTCAAACCAAACTATCGATAATAAAAACCCACAAACGACAAAGCACACAAGACACCACACGCATCTTAGGCATTAGCCCAAATACCATCTAAAAGTTTTAAAAAAACAAAAACCACCAAACAAACCTACCCCAAATACAAAACCCCACCAAACCACTCACCATACGTCTAGAAATGGATGAATGCGGAGCAAAGTCTATTACAAAAAACACCCTACCGATTATGACATACCATAGATCATGATACGAACGATATTGGAGCTATGTTTTTGGAACGCGTAAACGTGAAATGTTAGAAGCGCTTGGGGCTTTATTAAAAGGGTTGAATTTGAATATAACGGGTGTATTTTCAAATGATAATTTTGCGTATCATGAAGTTATACCAAACATATTTTACGTACAGGCAAACGGAATACGCAGCATATTTGGCGTAAGCATTTGACGTTTTGTGTGAGGTTGTAACGTTTGGCTCGCAAGACTATTTGTTATTCTAAGTCTTGGGATATGCATGCTGTTGTTTTTGGTTTGGTCATAAATGTATTGGAATTTGGAAATAAACTGATTTGAAACATGACCTATTTCTTATGTTTCACCTCAACATTATGCTTTGACACAGCATTTTTGGTTTTACCAGATGGGTTAACCGAATTTTTTTTAATCAATAACATTACAACTACAATAACAACGGTAACTATAATTATCACCCCTACATAGACGATAATTTGACTTATAGGCACACTAAAGAGACTACCCGGGGCTTCTGTGACTATGGGTCCTGGAGAGGGAGTTACAACAATTGTTGGTGCCTCCCCCTGAAGCACAGGCCCGGTAAGTTGAACCAACAAAGAATAACTGGCGATTTTTTGATACTCTAAAGCAGATGTTTGATTTACATCAAACGCACCAACTTCAAAACTCATGGTTTCTAAAGGCGCCAAACTATTAGCAACACGTAAATCAGTATGGCCTACACCAACAATCGTGCCTTGGTCGTTAAAGAACGTAGCGATAACTTGGACATTTTTTGCTTCTTGATTACCAGTATTTTTGAGTTCACCGGTAACCCAAAACGCACCATCTTTAGCGACAACACCCTGATCATTTGTAACTACAACATCTGAATAGAGGTAATTTGAGGTTGCCTCTGCCTGAAGGATTATAAAATCCGCTATGACCTCCCCATCAATCCAGTAACTGGTACCAAGCGAATCAAACTCTAAGTAGAAAGGAGCCTTCTGCTGAGGAATCAAATTTTCAACCCATGCTTGGGCAGAAGCTTCCGCTTGGGTGCCATCAGAAAAAGTTAAAACGGCACCAATTATGACCGAGGAAACTGTATCGGGACCTGTGTTTTGGACTTCTCCAACCACAATAAAATAACCATAACTGTCATAATAGCAACCGTAATTACCTAACACTTTAATACTGGAGAGTTGACCTTCAATTTTTGGTACGAAAATCAAACATAGAGACACTGCAAGTAGCAGGATTAGTAAACAAACAACAATTTTTTTCATCCAAATGACCTCTCGTTACTTGCATCGTAACGGAAGTATAAAACAGTTTTTCCAAATCCAACTTTAGAACAATATTATTTGTACCAGATGCCACTTACGTTTATGACTACAAACCATGTAGACAACATAAACGTTTGAGATTTAAATTACATGCGTATAAAAAGCTTCTTACTGTTTACATTCATCAAGTTGTTTACGCAAAAACAAAAAACTATCGCGCGCCAAAAACGAAAAACAACCCTCCACAATAGAGCTCAAATTAACTTCGAACCATTTTTGAGGATCCAACACCAGCACATCCAACATATCCACTAACCTTCGATGTAAACTACCCGCTTATGATAAAATCTATAAATCACCCCAATCTTGCCATCAACCACAATCATACCTCAACAAATAAGCTGAACCTCCAACACCCAAAAACTAGCGAAAATCCTTAAAAAATGACAAAAATCAACCACAAAAATTCATTAACAAAAAAAAGAAAAGGGAAAAATAATTAATCTACGCACGCTTACGCAACAAAAGCAAAGCCAACAAAGCACCAACAACAGCAATCGCAACAATAATAC
>JAISPR010000027.1 GCA_031274765.1 Nitrososphaerota archaeon
TGTGTTTTTTTTGTTTTTGGTGTGTGTTTGTGTGTTTTTTGTTGTGTTTTTGTTGGGGGTTGTTTGTGTGTTGGGTTTTAATTCGTTGTGTTTTTTTGTTCAAACTGCCGAGGATAAGTCTATACATTGTGGTTTACGAGTGAAAAATGGCGCTATATGCCCCTGCTGCGTAGTAACGTTTAATGTCGTGATGGCGAACACGTATGGGTGGTGTTTGTTTTTGGTGGAGCTTCTAAACAAGAAGGTTTAGGAGGTGGAAAGCTAAGCCCCCAAATAGTAGTGCGGTACCAAGGTTTGATATTGAGATTACTGTTGCGGCTTTCCAGCCCAATTCTTTACCAAGTATGGTCATTGTTGAGACACAGGGAATATAGAGCATGGCTACCAAAGCCATAACTATCAATTGCACTGAAGTGAAACCTGCAAGCAGATTTGTTGTGCCAAGTATTGCCACAGCGCCCAAAATGATTAATTCTTTACGAATTGTCCCAAGAAGCAGCAACACCCCGGCAAATGTGGGTAAACCAAGCCACAGAACCGTAAGAGGGTACAAAGCATTGCTCACTGGTGTGAATATGTTATAAATATATAGCACTTGGATAAGTGCACTGCCAATTATGTAGATTGGGAAAACTACATATATGATGGATTTTGTACGTGTCCAGGTTTGTTTTAGAATAACTTTTATAGAGGGGCGTTTGAAACTACTCATCTCCATAATCAACCCCGTGGATTTTCCAGGAACCGCTTTTATGGCAATTTGGCTCATAGCAAAAATTATACAGAAATTAATCACATAGAGAAGTAATGCCCAGGGTATGCCTACAAATAATCCAACCATACCAAAAAGCACAATAGTTCGAGCCGAACATGGTGCAAAAGTTATGACAAAGGCCGCCAAGAGGCGTTCGCGTCGGGTTTCCATGATTTTACAACTATGGATAGCGGGAACACTACACCCATACCCGAGAATTATTGGAATTAAGGCTTTGCCATGTAACCCAATTTTGTGCATGGCACTGTCCATCATAAATGCCACACGAGTCAGCAACCCCGAATCTTCAATAACGGATAGCAAGAGATAGAAGGGAATAACAAAGGGTATAATTAGCGTTAACCCCGCATCGATACCACCCCAAAAACCATTAAGAATAATATTTAAAATCGCTGAGGAGGATAATTCAAAATTAATGGGGTGGATTAAGGTTAGGGCCTGTGAAATTAAATTTGAGAGGGCATTGCCTATAAAAAAAGTCCAAAGCAGTAACCCTCCAATCACAGCAAAAGCTGTAACATATCCAAATACACGATGTGTGGTGAACCATTCTAGTTTGTCAGTGAAGGGATGCCAAACTTTATCTTGGTGAAGCGCAGAAGATACAATAGAGTTTGCAAGTGCATACCGTTCAGACGCCATGAGGGAAAAATATTTTTCTTGACATTGACGTTCAAATTTTGTGGCTATAAGTTTGGTTTGTGATAGGGTTGTTTTTGATTTTTCAGCGACTATTTTTGTAATTTCTGTGTCGCCTTCGAGCAATTTAATAGCTACCCAACGAGACGGATACCCCAGCTGGAGATGTGCTTTTTCAATTATGGTCTGTAGTTTTTCAATTTGTTCTTCGATGGCTTTTTGATAGTTTAGCGGCTTGGGGGTATGCGTGGATTTATTGTTTGCAACCTTTACCGCTTCTCTAATAGCTTCATAGATGCCTTCACCCCGAATTGCTGTCGTGAAAACCACTGGAACGCCCAACAATGCCGATAACTTGTCTTTATCGATGAGGATGCCTTTGTTTTTTGCAACATCTATTTGATTTAGAACCAAAACAAGCGGCGCCTCCATCTCTAAGAGCTGCAAGGTAAAAAACAGATTGCGTTCCAAAACTGAAGCATCCACAACATTAATGACTACATCAGGCTTTTCCAAGGCAACATAATCACGTGAAACAATTTCTTCCATAGAAAATGTTGAAAAAGAATAAATTCCGGGCAAGTCAATAACTTTAATCTCATACCCTTCAAAACTCAAGGTACCTTCGGCGCGGTCAACTGTTTTTCCGGGCCAGTTACCAATTATTTGATTTGACCCTGTTAGCTGATTAAAAATTACGCTCTTACCTACGTTTGCATTTCCGGCAAGAGCAAAAGTGAGCTGTTTGTCACTTCCTGGCGCAGGTGCACCTGTTGTTGTTTTTGAATCCGCAACTATATGAGACGTCATGATTATTCTTCTGGATTGTCTACCACTGGTTCTATTTCTACAAACACATTACACGCGATGTCTAGACCCAAAGCCAATTTGGAGCCCCTGACAGCAACTACGATGGGGCCATCCAGGGGTGCTATTTTGACTATTTGGACTCTTGTTCCCGGCGTGAGGCCCATATCTAAAAGACGTTGAAGCACTTTATGTTCGCCTCGGATGAAGCTGATTTTGCCAAAGGCACCGTTTTTTAATTCTTTTATGGGGGTGAGGTTTTTGTCGCGTTTTCCAACTTGTTCTAGACCTTTTTGATGTAGTTGGATGCATTCTTCGCAATTTGAGAAGGGTAAGTCGCAGGCGGGTATGGTGTTGCCGTCGTCGGGGCATGTGTCGGGGTGTTTTAGGAGGCGGCAGAGGGATTCTTCGGCTTCATCTGAGAGGGTGTGTTCCATTTGACAGGCTTCTTGGTGTACTTTGTCGTTTCCTATGCGTAGTACGTTTGATAGGAAGCTTTCAAGTAGTCGGTGTTTGCGGGTTATTTTTTGTGCTTCTGTTAGGCCTTTTTGGGTGAGGGTGCTGCCATGGTAGGGTGAATATTTTATGTAGCCTGCATCGGCTAGTTTTTTTAGCATTTCTGTTACGCTAGCGGGGGCAACGTCTAGTTTTTGAGAAATATTATTGTTGCTTACTATGTCTCCGTTTTTGGATAGGCTGTATACGACTTTTAGGTAGTCTTGGGTTGATTTTTGCAATGTTATTCTGTTCCTGTTTTTAGGTATGCCTAGATTCTGTGTAGTGACCAATATAAATTTTTAGGCTAACCTAAATTGCTTGACCCTGCCTGACGCCAATACCACGTGTATCTGATGTAGAGCAATCACTTGCGCAGACCTTGAGCGGTAGGTTGTAGGTTGTATCTATGAGGTAGGGTTGGTAGGGTTATTTGTAGGTTGGAATTTAATGACCCTTGGTATCTATAGCGTTAAATTCTGACACTGTTATAGGTTGGACCTTATGTTTCTTCTCTATTGCACCTTTTTATTTATTCATTGTGTGGCATGGAACTTGTCACGGGTGCTATTTGTTTTGTTTTTCTTGTTCTGCTTGTGTGTTCGCTTATAAATTCATTTTTTGCTGCCGCATAACCCCTGGGTCAGGTCCATACTCTTTGAACAATCTCCACTCCAATTCGCCATATTTAGCGACAATTTCTAACTGACATTCGACAGTTTAAAATAAAGCCTACCTAAAACACCCCAACAAAACAAACACCCCACAGACTGTCCGAAAACTAGCAAAAAAACCAAACCAAAAAAACAACACAAAACAAAAACAAACACACAAAAAACAAACCAAACCAAACAAAACAAACACACAAAACCCAAAAACACAACAAAACAACCCCCAAAAAAACAAACCTTTAAATAACCCAAACACAACACA
>JAISPR010000058.1 GCA_031274765.1 Nitrososphaerota archaeon
GATATTTTGCCTTGGAAGGTTATGAATAAGCCTGTTCCTGATGATGGGCCTTCTAGGGGTGCTGTGGTGTCTCGGGATGAGTTTGATTTGCTTTTAGATGATTATTATCAGGCTCGCGGTTGGACCAAACAAGGGGTGCTAACAAAGGCTAAGCTCACAGAATTAGGTCTTGAAAAGTATATTGGTTTGATTAAATCCAAGGAGGCCTAAGTATGGTTGCTTTGCATGAACGAAAATTCATTTCTGCTGACCCTGAGAAGTGTGTTGGGTGTCAAGTTTGTGAGTATGCTTGTTCTTTTACTAAAGAAAGAGTTTTTAACGCTGTTAAATCTCGCATACGTGTTGTGCGCCAAAATCAAATCCAAAATATAGCTGTGACCTGTCGGTTTTGTCAAGATCCTGCTTGTGTTGCTGCTTGTCCCCGAGATGCTCTTTCGCAATCACCTATTTCTGGAAATGTTGTCATCGACAAGGAGCAATGCAATGGTTGTGGTTGGTGTATTGAGGCTTGTGACTATGGTGCTATGATGATGCATCCTGAAACTAAAACTGTCTATGTTTGTGATCTTTGTAAATACAAACCCGATGGTCCTCAATGTGTAAAATGGTGTCCTGAAGAGGCTTTGACAGTTGTTACAAGTGATGTGTTAGCTCAAAAAGCAAGACTTAATGCCATTAAAAAACTTTTCAACACCCTTGAATCAGGCAAAAAACAGCAATAGTGTCCATACCAGATAGTTCTATATATTGCGGTTATGTTATGCATCGTTGGAAAAAATATGTCAAAAAATCAACCTATCATTGTATGTCAAAATCCTAAATGCGCTCACTATCAAAAAGAACAAGACAAATACATCGTAAAACAGGGCAAATATCCCACCACAGGTCACTAACGCTACCAATGCAAACACGTCAAACCTACTTTATGGGCGCCAAAGGTACCTCTCTGTATCGAAAACACTTGTCTGAGCAACAAATAATAAACATATGTAAACATATAGTGGCGAAAAATGGTGTTCGAAGCATTGAGCGTTTAACTGGTCGCCACCGAGATACTATTGGTAATCTTTTGGGAGATATGACAGAACGTGCTCAGAGTGTAAATGATTATTTGATAAAAAATGTGGGCTTTTCTCAACACGTATGTGATGAAATTTGGGGCTATATTAAAAAAAAATAAAAGAAACTTAAGCGATGAGGCACAGTTGAACCTGAGTGCGGTAACATCTGTATCAGGACTGCCATAAAGCACCGCTTCACTTGTTTGTGATATTTTGTAAGTGGCTCTAACAGGTTGTTGGGGTTGATAATTTGTTAAAACTCTCACGGAACAGTTTTTTGTGTTCTTTGGAACTATTTATGCATAGCTGATGATTATACTTATATTTGATTTAATGTTTGCATTAAATATGTGAATATGAGTAATTAATTAAAATTAATGCGAAAACTCGGTGATTAGTGGTGCAAATAAATCATATGAGTGCACGTCTGGGAGATGTTGAACTGGTAAATATTTGAATTTAACAGTTTTGTGTGAGCAGCTGATTTTGGTTGAAACTGTGTTTTCTGGACAAAATGTTTGGCCGTATTGTTTTGGTTTTATTAGATCTTATTAGTGCGTGGCGGTTTGATGGATTTGAAGATGATTGTCAAGGTTATGGCATGACTTTTTCTATTGTAACTACATATAGGCAACCTCCAAAAACCTTATTTCAGAAAATCAAACAACATATTTACACAGTTTTCAGCAAACGCTTTTTGGAAAAATGTAGGTTTTCGGAGGTTACCTATAACATGACACACCATTAAATGCCATTCTAAATTAGACCCTACCAATAACTTTAACCTATAACGCTTTTAAACCCTCATATTTTTCTCACAACTTTTAATTGCGCCCCATAAACAACCGATATTTTTGTCTGATATAGCGCTATCTTCTATTAATGGAGCAGAAAAGAAATAATTCACGTAGATTTAGTTATGTATAACCCATTAGCTTAATATAGTTTTCAACTAAACTATCTTCTTAAACCTTGGAGGGACACGGTTGCTAGGTTACGCAGGAACAGTGTTGTATGTCGATCTAACATCAGGCAAAACACGCATCGAAAAATTAACTGAAGAAACCGCTAAAAAATATATCGGCGGCATCGGCTTAGGCATGTATTTGTGGCTTTCTAACTCAAAAGCCGGAATAAATCCGCTCAATCCCGAAAACCCGCTTGTATTATCCATTGGCCCCGTTTCGGGAACCATGTTCCCAACAGGCGGTAACGGTCATGCATTTATTTCCAAGTCTCCTGAAACTGGTGGTGTCGGCGAAGCTGTCAGCCATGGCGTTTTTGGAGCTGAACTAAAACGAGCCGGATACGATGCTGTTGTTTTAACCGGCAAAGCAGAAAAACCCGTCTATCTCTGGATAGATGACGAAGCCATACAGCTACTTGATGCCTCTGCTCTATGGGGTAAATCTCCCATGGAAACTGAAGATGCAATCAAAGAAGAACTTGGAGACTATTATGTTCGTGTAGCTTCCATCGGCTTGGCCGGTGAAAAACAATCAAAAATTGCAAATATAATTAATGATAAAACTCGAGCCGCTGGTCGAACCGGTTTGGGTGCTGTAATGGGTAGTAAAAACCTAAAAGCTATCGCAGTACGCGGCACCAAAGATATAACCGTTGCAAAACCTGAAGAATTTATGGAACTGGTCAAAGAATTCCATGAACGTATGAAAGGTCCCGCGGCACGAAAATATCGTACCTTAGGTACAGTTGAAAATATTACAATAACCAATAACCTCCACTGCATGCCTACTCGTAACTATAGCAATGGTCGTTTTGAAAACATCCAAAACATCAGCCCTGAAGAAATAAACGAACGGTACGTCGCAAAAATCATCGGCTGTAACAGTTGTGCCATGCGCTGTGAACATGAAGCCGTAGTTAGGGAAGGTCCCTACAAAGGCACTTTAGCACGCATAGAATACGATAGCCTATGGGCACTGGGGCCTAACTGCGGTATAGACAAACTCGATGCCATAATCAAAGCTACTGAACTTTGTAACTATTACGGCATAGATGCTACAAGTGTTGGTGTGACGATTAGTTTTGTTATGGATTGTCATGAGCATGGGGTGTTGTCTCAGGAGTGTCTTGATGGTGTTGATGCTCATTTTGGGAATGCGCATGCGGTTGTTAGTTTGG
>JAISPR010000059.1 GCA_031274765.1 Nitrososphaerota archaeon
CAACCGCGTCACTCAAGGCTACATGATACTTTTTAAAGAAAAACTACGCTTAACGTGCCTGTTTAGCTACAAAACCATCGAGCGTGCCTACGGTGATGGGAAGTTAGGCAAATTTTGGAAGAGACTTTTGAGTTAACCAATATGTCTGTTAGGGATTTGGAACACGATTTTGGTCCTGATGGTTCAGGTCTCCCTGCATCTTGTAAACAAAGCTATGAAACGGACCGCGCAAAAAATCAGGCCCACAAAGGTTATGAGAAAATTGTAGTAATGGTCGGTCTTAAGTACAAGTTTATTTCTGCTTTCAAATATGTTCGTAAGTTTACTGATCATGATTCTTCTTATTTTGAGTCTTTGTTAGCTGAGACTGTGGCGCGTTATGGTCGGGTGGATTTGGTTTGTGGGGATTTTTGGTTTTTTGTTTTGGGGTAGTTGTGATTTGGTGGCAGGTGTGGGTGGGGTGTCTTGGTTTTATTCTAAGAAGTATTCTTTGTTGTGTTCGAAGGGCGGCAGGGCATGGCGAAAGATGCTATAGCAACGTGAAGTCATATTAACGCAAAACATATATGGGAGTTAACGATTACTCCATTATGCGACCAATATCAAACGAAAAACGCCAAATGATAATCGAAGCAAAAAAACGAGACGAACCCAAAAAAACAACCCTAACCCAGATAAAAGACATCAGCCAAAAGCTCCATAACAAAAATCTACAAACAATACCAAAAAACAGAAAACCACAAACCCAAACCCTACCCCAAAAACAAAAGCAAACTCACCCCCAAACAAGACCAACAAATCAAAGAACAAATCAAACAAACCCCCAACATAACCATAAACGAACTCATAGACAAACTAAACCTAAACATAACTCAAAGCGGACTCTCCAAACATCTCAAACAAATGGGTTTGACTTTTAAAAAAAGATGCTCCATGCAAACGACCCAAAACGACCCGATGTCATCAAAGAACGCGCCAAATGGCGCGAAATACAAAAAACCCTAGAAATAGAACAACTTGTTTTCATCGATGAGTGCGGGGTCAATACCGCTATGACGCGTCTCTATGGGTGGGGTGAGAAGGGGGCACGGGTGGAGGATTATGTGCCTGATGCACGCTTTGAGCGTACCACGGTTCTTTCTGCGGTGCGGTTGTCAGGGGTGGAGGTATCAGTGTCGTTTGAGGGGGCTTTGAAGGGGGATATTTTTGGTCTTTGGGTGAAGTGTGTTTTGACTCCTGCGTTGAGGGTGGGGGATGTGGTGTTGTTGAATAGTTTGTCTTCGCATAAGGTGGCGGGGGTTTTGGATCCTGTTTTTGAGCGTGGGGCGTTTGTTTGGTTTTTGCCTGTTTATTTGTCGGATTTGAATCCTTTTTTGTTGTTGTGGTCGAAGTTGAGGGCGTTTTTGCGTAAGTTGAAGGCGTGGTCTTTGGGGGAGTTGTAGGTGGTGTTTGGGGCGGTGTTTGGGGCGGTTACGTTTGGGGATATTTGTGGTTGGTTTAAGCATGATGGTTATGAATCAATATGATTTCATGTTGCTATAATACCCGTATTCAACAACCAGATATTTTTGCGTCAAACAACTCCAATACACTACCCACATATCCGCCAGGATAGTTTATTCAAAATTGCACACAACCCAGTGAGTTACTAACATGTTAAACATCCAACTACATCAACTAGCGTACTATAAATCACACCTAACATACTAAGGCACGCCTCATTAGACACACCACCCCACATGTTTACCATAGACTTTTCCTATAACTGTGCAAAATACAGCCATAATTTTAACCCATTTCATAACCCATTTTACCAACCAAACACACAACACAACCTCAATCTAAATACCACACCCAACATTTATCCATAAACCAATTGTAAACTGACACAAACAAACAGATCAAATCATCAAAAAACACAAAACCAACACAAACTTAAAAGACATTTGTCGGAATCAGGATAAACACAGCCTAAAACAAAGATACATAAACAGACACATATACACCTACGTTTCCAGCTAGAGAATAAAACAGCAAGCTACAATGATAAGTAAAGGGCAGGATAAAACAGAACATTGTGCGACATGATTTCAAAAGTAAGGCATTTTAACAGGGCCCATAATACAGGCGCCTTAGTTGGCAATACCTGTTAGATTTTTCTGAAAACAAATTTACTACGCGATGTAGGGGCGTGGTGTTTATGGTTGGGTTATTGAAGTCACATAGGTTTATGAGGTTTATGCAGTTAGTAGAATTGATTTGTTTGGGTTTGGAGGTGAAATTTTTGGAACAAAAAAAGAATGTCCCTGCACCTGAAATGACTGCCCAAGGTAAATACAAATGCCAAGCACACAGCAATGAATATGATACACGTGAAGACTATGAAACTCATTGTATGGAAGAACATTAGACAAACAGCAGATGACATAGTCAAAACAGAATTAGAGCGGCAGTTATTGTTTTTCCTCTTTTTCTTGGAAAAGTTTTTTGATTGCGCTTATGCGTGCCTTCTGGGCCAGTACATCGCTTGTGACTACTGTAAGGGCTTCTTCAGGACACCATTTTACACATTGGGGACCTTCAGTTTTTTCTCTGCATAGGTCGCATACATAGACGACTTTAGTTTCAGGATGTAACATCATAGCACCATAGTCGCAAGCTTCAATGCACCAACCACAACCATTACATTTGTCTTTGTCAAGGACAATGTTGCCAATATCTTCAGCTTGGCTAAGTGCGTTACGTGGACACGCGGCAACACAGGCAGGGTCTTCGCAAAGACGACAGGTAACGGCCATGTTGGCAAGTTGGTTAACGCGAACCAAACGGATGCGTGATTTGAGCGGGTTGAATGCTTTTTCTTTGTTATATGAGCAAGCATACTCACAAACTTGACACCCAACACACTTCTCAGGGTCAGCAGAGACGAATTTTCTTTGGTGAATTCTAACCATGTTTAGGCTTCCTTGTCTTGAGTTAATGCTTTGAATTCTTGTAAACCTAAGTCTTGGAGTTTAGTTTGTTGCGGGATACCCTCAACGGTCCAGCCGCGAGCCTGATAATAATCATCTAAAAGCAAATCAAACTCATCCCGAGACACCACAGCACCCCTAGAAGGCCCATCATCAGGAACAGGCTTATTCATAACCTTCCAAGGCAAAATATC
>JAISPR010000060.1 GCA_031274765.1 Nitrososphaerota archaeon
GCCCAATCGAAAATATAGCGTATTCTATGACCAAGCGAGTCAACAGATGATACCGTGAAGCTATTAGATGTACCAACAGGGTTGCTTGTTGGGCCGCTAATAGAGGGAACACTAACTGTGTGCGGTTCGAAATTCTTCAAATGAATATTACCGTTCCCATACACAGCTAAAGTACTTGAAGGCTGAGGATAAGGATAACCCGCCCAATAAGGCGTAAATCCAGTTCGCAGGGGTGAAGAACTAAAAGTGCACCCCATAAATTGCAATGAAGCAGCATCCAAAGCCTCATTCACCGACTTATCAAATGTCAAAGCATTCCCCAGAAAACTAACCACCCAGTAATAATACGGATTACCCCCAATAGTGGGAACACTTTGCTCCAGAGACGCTGAACCGCCCATAAATCCTATATACACCTGGTTCCCCCAGTCTGGATTGCCATACCCATCACTACTAATGCGCTCACTAATAGTAAAGCCCTGCATGCCCATACTAGATACAAGCCGCCCAGTCCAAGCAAACGGCATACCCCGAGCCCGCGCAAAATACGGAAATTGAGCCGGCAAAACACCCTGCCCACCCTGACTTAAATCCGCCGACATACAAGTACTAATAAACGAAAAAACAGTTTTACTCTGAATCGCCAAATTATAAACTTCACAATCATACACCGCATTACCCGGCTTATCAACGCCATTATCCGTGGTGCCTACCTGGTCTTCAAACAGGTAGTGAAATTCACCCTTTGGAGCCCCAAAATAATCAGTTCGTCCAACACCATGGTTGAAATCAACCACTGCCACACAATCTTTAGAGGAATATAACGCCGCGATATCACTTGTAATTTGGTTGGCCGATGACCCTAAACCAGCTGAGCCTTGATGATTAATTCCACCATTACCCGCATAACCCCCCGTTTGAAAGAAACCACCAATATACACGCCAGCATCCTTCTGGTGATTAATTTCATTTTGACTCTTACGTGAACTATCACCTGTGCTTTCTGAGCCCCAGACTACCGCACCGCGTGTTGTGGCGCTGGCAGTTTCAAGTGCACCCAAAAACATGGTTGAAGATAAGATAACACAGAGCACCAGCCCACCTACTTTGAGACCATGCCTTTTAAACAGCCCCGTATAGGGTAGTTTTTTTGCACGCCCCATACAAACAACCGCAAACCCCGATACCATAACAACACAAGCAAAAAACACAGTCAACACAGACAAACTCAGACCAGCATCAAACACCCCCGAGTTCTGCTCCGATACACCAGCAAAAAATGCCGCCTCGTTTGTCTGCATATTTTGGGTTAAAGGCCACATTGCTGTCCGCACAAAAATACTGGTTTTCCATCGTTGGGGCCTATGAGGTAGGTGTAGTATTGGCGTAAATTGGAGACTTTGCCTGCGCGGCCTCTAAAGGTTTGCTGGGTGCAGACGATGGGTTTGGCGCTTCGCAGGACTCTGAATTTGCGCCACATGCGGCTTAGGGCACTCTCGACCACATCGCTACTTAATTGTAGTTTTTGGGTGAGTTCTTTGGAGCTTTGAGGCTTGCCATCACTTAATGCATATAGGATTTTTTCTTGGGTTGTTGGCCGCAGTTTGTTCACCACGCATTTAACTATAGTATATAAATTCTGTATCTTTAAAATGACGGTTCGAACCAAAAAGAAAAATCAAAAAACACACCAAAACCAATCTCAAATTAAATCAGCCCAATAGCGAAAACCAGCGCATAAACTGCTTATTTACATGAGGTTCTAGAGTGCAGGGGGTGGGATTCGAACCCACGAACCTCTACAGGATAGGCTCCTGAAGCCTACGCCTTTGACCAGTCTCGGCGACCCCTGCAGATAATGGGTCACTATTTCACAACATTTATTCTAGAGCTACAACAGAAAAATGGGTGTGATGCAAATAAACCTATTCTGTACTAGTCGTTTTCTTTTACGATAAATCGGTATCTTATGAGTGAAAATCTGGGTCATGTTTCAAATCAGTTCATTCCCAAATTCCAACACATTTATGACCAAACCAAAAACAACAGTATGCATATCCCAAGACTTAGAATAACAAATAGTCTTACGAGCCAAACGCTTCAACCTCACACAAAAGTCAAATGTTTACGCCAAATACGTTGCGTATTTCACTTACCCGTACGCAAAATATCGGTGGGTATAACTTCATGATGCGCAAAATTATCATCAAAAAATACACTCACTATATTCAAATTCAACCCTTTTAGTAAAACCCCAAGCTCTTTTAACATTTCACTTTCACGTGTTCCAAAAACATACGCCCCAATATCACCTGTATCATGATCTATGGCATGCCATAATCAGCAGGGTGTTTTTTTTGCAATAGACTCTGCTCCGCATTTTATCCATTTATAGACGTATGGTGAGTGGTTTGGTGTGGTTGGTGTATTTGGGGTTTGTGTTTGTTTGGTGGTTTTTTGTTTTTTTAAAACTTTTAGGACGGTATTTGGGCTAATGTCTAAGACGCGTGTGGTGTCTCGTGTGCTGCTGTTTGTGGTCATTTTTACTATTAATGGTTTGGTTTGGGGTAGTGTTCCTTTATTTGTGTATTGGTTTTGAAATGTTTTTTTGTAGTTATTGCATTTGCATCGTGGGGTACCGTTTGATTGTTTGTCCATTTTTACTACCTTTTCACATTGCAATGTATGCATTTTATTGTTGTCTTCACCATAGTTATCGCCATTGATAAGATAACATATTGGGTGTTGCTTATAAATTATTTAACAACATGGCCCAAAATATGGTCAAAGCTTTGAAACACGTAACTTGCGCCGTATGATGCAATTTTCAGAACAATTCCCAGATTCAGACTGCGCAAAAAGTTAAAAAACAATGACATTAAACACTGCCGGCAGTGCATATTCCTTTATTTATTGTTGTATGTAGTGGTTTTGGTGAATTTTATTGGAGTTTTTGTGTAGTCTGGATTTTGAAATTGTGTCGTCACTGGCTACACAATTAAGCTGGTTACATATTGTTGAGGTCGTCAAAACCAAAAAGTGTTTCTGTCTTTTAAATTCTCAGAACATACAAGAGACATGTGAGGGGGGAGACTGTTTGAAAACTAGTATTTTTTGTGTTTTTGGTGTAAATGGGTGGCGAAAAGGTGTTTTTTTCTTGTTTTTTGGGGCTTTTTGTTAGTTTTTGGACAGTCTGGGGGGTGGTGCATTGGTTTTTGGTCGTTTGTTTTTGGAGGGTGTTTGTGGGGTTTGAGGTGAGGTTGTGGTGTTTAATTTGAATGTGGTGTGTAAGTTGGTTTTGGGGTGTTGTGGTTGTTGGTTGTGGGTTTTTTGGGTGTGTGTAGTTTGTTTTGTATGTGGTTTGTTGTTGGGTGTGATGTTTTGTTGTTGGAGTTGCTTTTGGTGTTGTTGTTTGTTTGTTGTTTGTGTTTATGGGTTGAAGTTTGCTTGTAAAAGAGTTTCATGTGTTTGTTGTGGGTTTAACTCCCTTTTTGATGAAGAGCCCGTTTTTTAATGGGGTGGATGTTTTTTGGGTTATGTTTGGGTTTTGGTGGTGTGTGGAGATATGTTTATAAGGCTTTTTGTCTTATATATATTACATTAAGGTCTATATATGTTACCATATGTCGTGTGAAGTGAGGAAAAATGGTTAAAAATTTAAAGCTTAAAGCCGCGCGTGCAGCAAAAGATATGACCCAACAAGAGTTAGCAGACGCCACAGGTGTAGTGCGCCAGACGATAAACGCCATAGAACTTGGTGAGTACAATCCATCTATCCGACTTTGCGTTGCAATTTGCAAGACACTTGGCAAAACATTAAACGACTTATTCTGGGAGGAACATGAACAACAATGAACAAAGAAAAAAAAGAATTTGACGAGCGACAGATAGAAATTCGTAAAAACATCTTTAAACATGGTTTTTTAATCACACTAATTGCACTTTTACTAAATGCTTTTTTAAACGATCAGGGAATTGTCTGGGCAAGTGTATTTTATCAGAACATCTTGATATTTGTGTTAAGCATAACGATTGTTTCCATAGAATTTCATATGCATGATGTGTATTTTGGTCGAGGCATTTCACGTGCACCAATATTGGGCATTATGGGTTTTTGTGTCATTGTTTTAGCAGTGCTCTCAGGCATACACTTTGCAAACGGTGCCGCATTTGTTGCTAACGGTGAACTTACAAGCGATGGCGCAGGTGTTATTTTTTGCGTGCTGTTTTTGGTAAGTGTTACCTGTGGTATAATTCAGTCTTTACGCAGTAAACAGGCAGAAAAAATAATGAAATAACTTGAAAACCATGGTATGAAGAAATATTTGATGCCTTTTATCCTTTTTATCAACATTAAACAAACCTGCTATTGAGCGACTTTAATCTGCTTTCTTGTTTTTTAAGGATTTTACTATTTTTCGAACCGTTTGGTGGTGTTTGTTGCGTTTAGGTTGTAATGCTTGTGGCTGGTTAAACGGCTGTTATGCATCAATGATTTCATATTGCTAAGATGATCTGATAACATTGCGATGTATTGGGTGGATATGAGGAAAAATTAAGCATGCTGTTGATGTGTGCGTGTTGGGTGGTTGTGTGTGTTGCCGGTTAGTATCGGCAAACTTTGAGCGCTACATACATTTCAACCCTGTTGTGTAGCAGCCAATGACATTACTGCCCGGCGGTAAAATACGGCCCTGTACTGATCAAGCGGTTCAGTAACGCTCAACCGCATATACAGCCAATGTATCCAAAATATCTTACACCACCCATTTAAACTCAGACAAACAAGTACCCTTCACAGATAACTCTTCAATATAACCTGCAAAACATCTGTTAACCTATGCAATTCTGTAAGACTCTAAAGTCACTTTTCCAGTCGATAACTTTACAGAACCTTTCCAACATGCCTATATATTTCCAGAAATATCTCTAACCATTTAGTGTTACAAATGCAGCTGGAAAAAGCATTAACCCCGGTTAGATATAATTCTCAAACCAATCTCAAAAAAGAAACCCCTCTATGTTTTGAAATTAATTTTTTATCTAACCCCCAAAACACACCTATCGCTCTAACCAGATGCATCCCGTCAACAAAATATAACCCTGCGTGAACCACCTATGTATAAAACCCCCAAAGACTTTATGGCCTATGTAAAAGATAAAAACATAAATCAACCCGAATTCCATCAAGCCGTAGACGAGGTCCTCACCTCAATTTGGCCAATAATTGAGAACAACCCCAAATACCAAGCCGCCAATATCTTAGAACGAATAATCGAGCCGGAACGAATAATCATATTTAAAGTAACTTGGGTTAATGATAAAGGCGAAGTTAAAGTAAACAAAGGCTACAGAATCCAAATGAATAGCGCCATTGGTCCCTACAAGGGCGGTCTTCGCTTTCATCCAAGTGTAAACCTAAGTGTCTTAAAGTTTCTATCCTTTGAACAGGTGTTTAAAAACGCTCTAACAACTCTGCCAATGGGTGGTGCTAAGGGTGGTTCTGATTTTGATCCTAAGGGTAAAAGTGAAACCGAGATCATGCGTTTTTGTCACAGTTTCATGCTTGAGCTTTCTCGTCATATTGGACCAAACACCGATATTCCCGCTGGCGACATTGGTGTTGGTGCCCGAGAAATCGGCTTTATGTTTGGCATGTACCGAAAACTACAAAATGAGTTCACCGGTGTGTTAACTGGAAAAGGCATTAACTGGGGCGGTAGTTTAATCCGACCCGAAGCTACAGGATATGGTGTCACTTATTTTGCGCAAGAAATGCTAAGAACACGTAACGAAGATCTCAGTGGCAAAACTGTCACAATCTCCGGTTCAGGAAATGTTGCCCAATTTGCCGTGCAAAAAGTCAATGAGCTTGGAGGAAAAGTAGTCACCCTCTCTGATAGTGATGGCACTATCTACGATAGCGAAGGTATTGACTGTTCAAAACTCTCCTATGTGATGGATCTAAAAAACAATCGCCGCGGGCGAATAAAAGAATATGTGAATGAATATAAAAGCGCTGAATATCTTGAAGGCAAACGACCTTGGGAAATTGAATGCCAAGTGGCTATGCCTTGCGCTACACAAAACGAACTTAGCGGAGACGATGCAAAGACTCTGATGGGTAATGGTTGTTATTGCATATCTGAGGGAGCAAATATGCCAACTGAGCCTGAAGGTGTGCAAATATTTCTCAAAAACGAAATCTTATACGGCCAGGGAAAAGCTGCAAATGCGGGCGGTGTAGCAACTTCTGGACTAGAAATGACTCAAAATAGTATGCATCTCTCATGGACTCGTGCAGAAGTTGATGTTCGACTAAATGAAATTATGCGTTCCATTCATCAAACATGCGTCCGGTATGGTAAAGAGGGTAAATTCATCAACTATGTCAAGGGTGCAAACATTGGCGGCTTTGTAAAAGTGGCAGACGCCATGATTGATCAGGGACCCCTATAGTGTCTATCAAGCCACCATCCCTTTCAATTTTTTTATCTGCCCAATTTCTTTGCGATAAATAACAACTTTGCTATTTTAGGTGGGTGTGATCACTATTTCTTCTTAAACTTGTAGTGTTCTCCATTTTGTCCCTACAACATATGTCGCAACAAAACTTGTTGCCCCTGCCCGCTGATTTGACAAAGAACCTTCAGAAAGAACTGCTGGGTCGTACAAAATTTATCGATCCCCCTATCTGATGAAGAACCAAATAAACCGCTTAGCAGCATTTGGTGTTGATGAATTAATTTGCACAAATTCTCCAGCTAACTCGTAACAAAATTATTAATTTACATAATTTTATCGCTTTACTGCAGACTAATGTATAAAAATTCTTATAAAAAATCAGAAATTTAAAAATATGCTGTAATGTATGAACAAAAAATAAATCATACACATAATCCAATATGCATTATACCCAGCTTCCACTCATCCAAAAGCTACTCAAAATGATTTTACAAAATTAAACACATTTCAAATAATTCACACATCACCCTGTGAGTTTTATAAAAAATTAAACAACTCACTTAACTATCACAACTGTACAGGAAAGCAAACGCGCCACCTTAGCACTTATACTGCCCAAAAAAATCCCCTTAACCTTCCCCACACCCTGATGCCCAAGCACAACCACATCAAACGCCCCTTCCTTTGCAACAGCAACAATCTCAATAGCAGGATCCCCCTCACGCAAAACCGGCCAAACCCTCAAATCTGAATTCCTTGCTCCTACATACGCAACAGCCTTATCCAAGATAGCCTCATGGAGCCTATGCAAATCTCTAGCAACCACTATCATATCATCACCTAAATACGCCGCCACCACTGATTCTGAAACGTTAAGCACAGTCAATTCAGCACAATATCTCTCTACAAAATCCACCGCAAAATCCAAAGCCCGCTCAGAATTTTCCGAACCATCCACTGCAACCAAAACTTTCCGAATCAAACAAGTCCCCATAATTCTCTTACTAAAACCCCATTAAAGCTTTTCTATGTTGCCTCAATCTGATAGACCTGTCTTTTGAGTGTTCAACCCTTTAAGGATATAAGTCTAGACTGCTATTTAGTAGTTTTAACAATAGAAAAATGCGGGTGTACACCGATAACTAAGCCTATTCAAGTCCTCATGCTTCTTCTCCTAACTTTAACTATTCTGCCAGTGTTTAATCTCTCCTCACCGGTATTGGCAGAAATCTCTGCCCCCTCCTGGACTGCTATGGCATCCATGCCGACAGCTCGCGGAGATTTTGGGGTTGCAGTAGTCGCCGGAAAAATCTATGTTATCGGTGGAACAAACGAAACTAGTGAGACCTTAAATGTTGTGGAAGAATATAATCCACTAACCAATGAGTGGACAACTAAAAAACCTATGCCAACGCCTAGAAGTGGTTTAGCTGTCGCAGTTTATGATGGCAAAATATATGCTTTTGGCGGTACCGTTGGTAGTAATGTGTATGTAGGAAACAATGAAATATATGACCCTGTCAGCGATAGTTGGTCAACTAAAACTTCCATGCCTACGCCTCGTGCTGGTTTATCTGCAAACACGGTCAATGATGGTATATATCTCATTGGTGGCGAGCGGTATTCAAGTATTGCACCCTTTCGTGTTGAAACTGATGTGAATGAAGTTTACAATCCTTTGACTGATCAATGGGTTTCCAAGTCGCCGCTTCCAAATGCTGTTGCAGGTTATGGTTCGGCTGTTGTGGGGGATAAAATTTATTTTATCGGGGGTTCCAGATGGTCTGTTTCAACGGGTAATGCTTTGTTGACCAGTGATAATCAGGTATATGATACTCAAATTGATCAGTGGTCAAGTGCAAAAATGTTTCCGTTTGCTGTCAGTTGGGGTGCGGCGATTGCCACGACTGGTTATCTGGCACCTCAGCGGGTATATTATTTTGGGGGGTCTTCTGCGGGGTCCTGGAATAGGACCGAGATGTTTAATCCTGTTGCTAATTCTTGGAGTACTGTTGAGTCCATGCCTGTGCTAAGAGAGCGTTTAGGTGTTATTGCTCATAGGGATATTATGTATGTCATTGGGGGTTTTAATGGAACCGATTGGGTTGGTAGTGTTGAGCAGTTTATGCCTGCCGGGTATGGGGTTATGCCGCCGGCGGTACAGATAACCTCTCCGGAAAACAAAACCTACTCTGAAGTGTCTTTGTCTTTTACTGCTAATCGGGGCACTGTTTGGATGGGTTATAGTTTAGACGGGCAAGCTAATGTCACCATAACTAAATCGACAACACTGTTTGGTCTCTCGCAGGGTTCTCATCGTATTGTTATTTTTGCTAACGACAGTGTCGGAAACATGGGGGTATCAAATACGGTTTATTTTTCAATAGATCTTTTTGGTCCTATAATTGATATTTTAACGCCTATCAATCAATCCTACAGTTCTACTGATATAGCGCTAATTTTCACTCTAGACGAACCTGTTTCTGCTCTATCCTATAGTCTTGATGGTGCTGAAAAGATAGCCTTGTTTGGCAATGTGACTTTGCCTGCTTTATCGCAAGGTAGCCATCATTTAACGGTGTTTGCAGTTGATGAAGTGGGTAACGCTTCAGAAAAAACAGTTTATTTTTCCATTGAGCAGTTTCCTTTTGTGCTTATTGTGGCTGTTATAGTTATCTCCATCATCGTTTTTGCCATTGGATATTTACTTTATAAACATCTCCGTGCTCGTTCAAGCAGCTCTAAATACCGTGCTCTTTCCAAAGACTCTTTGTTTGATGATTCTGCGTGTCTCTTGATTAACACAGAACACTGTAGTCTTTTTTAACTGTCTGATACTTTTTTTAACCCTGTTTTATGTTTGATAGGTGGTCCCTAAATTCCCGCAAAATTTATACACACGTGTGGGAACTATTTGATAAATGCGTTTGGTTTTTAAAAAACGCCTCAAAATAACGTTTAGTGATTAAACAAAACATGTGTATAATTCAGATTTAATTATATAAGGCCGTATTGTTTAAGGCGTATTTTACAGGTATTTTTATAATTCCGGTTCTTTTCGTGGATTTCCATCAACCTGTGTATAATAAATCCGGGAAATCAGGGCGGTCTATTTGTTGTTGAGAAGGCGGTAAATAGGCGGCGTGGCGTTTTAGTATCTTATAAGTGAAAATCTGTAAAGTGCCCAACATTTTGTTTGTTTGGTTTGGCTTAGCCGAGTTAGATTTTTATCTTTTCATTGTGGTTTTTCTGTGATGTTCCTTGATTTTGTTAAAATTATTTTCCTCCTAAATGTCACGAAAATTTTAAGTAAACCCCAAATAGCATTATAGAAGGAAATGCTAATGGGCTACAAAATCGATTACTCAGCAGGCGAAAAAGCCGCTTGTTCATCTCAGATAACAATTGCTGATCGTATCTTTTACATTAAACTATTCACATCTACCTCTCCAAAATTTTTTTCAGGTGACCAACAGGGTATTATTCAAAAAGAAATTTCTCAAGTTGAATTTGACCTATGGATAAATATCCTGTCTGACAACGAAGCTGACCCTGCCGAAATAGCAAAAAAACTTGTCCATGGTAAAAAATATTGACTCCCCTTACACAGAACCAAACAATGAACACAATACCTTGATGCTTTTTCACATAGTTGATGCTGAAAAAAAGTTTGAAAAATGTGCAAATTTTCTAAATAAACTGATGATTTATATGGCGGTTCTTAAAACAAGCACGTACGTCTGAATTTTAAACTTCTCTCCAACGGCTTTTTTTCACAGCAACAAACATAATAATAGCACTGGTTCCCATCAAAACAGTCAAATCCACAAACAAATGTGTCCTTGAAAGCTCTAAAGCACCTATGGTCCAATGCATAATCTCTGCAGCATATGTTGTTGGTGAAAGATAAGCCAGATAATTAAACGGGTAAGGTACAAGTGTTATGGGGTAATACACCGGTGGCAACGTAGTAAACAACAAAGAAAGCAATCTAGAGAACGCATAGCTCTGCACAACATCAATAGAGAGCGTAGCCAGCATAAACCCTATAGCGATAGAGAGCGCAAACAACAAAAATAATACCCCTGCCAATATGACCATCTGGAACAGATCTGGATGAATATAGATAGACGCTAATATAACAAGAATAACTATACCTGGAATAGTATAGATGATTTCTGCAAGTGACATACCCGTTAGGTACATTTTTGCGCTGGTCGGAGAACTTACAATCATATCTTGCAATTTATAGTCATTTTTTAAATGTGCGAGATCTGATTGCAACGCAATACCGCTTGAGAAAAAAATCATAATTAACCCGCCTGCAACTGCAGTGCCAAGTAAATCCCCATTGCTTACAAAGGCAACAACCGCAAGAAGCGACAATGGTGAAATCACTGTGCTTATGGTGACAACAGGATAATTTTTCATTTCATATATAGCGTTAACCAAAATCCCTGCAAGAATTTGACTAACCCTGCTACGTTTCACCCTCATCACCTGCCCTCTGACATGCTAAACGAAAAAAAATATCATCCAAAGTAATCGGTGTTATGGAAAATTTTACTCCCTGCTCTGAAAATAATCTAGCTAAACGAAAAGCTTCTTCTTCATTGGTCATAATTTGAGTATAGCCATTGTTACTAACTGTTATTTCTGCATCATCTGTTTTGGGAACTGCTATTTTAGTTGACAGCTTAAGACTGTACTGATATCGTACATTTTTGCGTAACTCTGCAAGATCACCTACTGAAATCAGTTTTCCCTCTTTGAGTATACCTAACTTATTGGCAAGTTGCTCGGCTTCTTCCAAATAATGTGTTGTGAGAAAAATAAACCGCGACTTACCAAGTTCACGTAAAATATCCCACAATTCTCGGCGCGAAATCGGATCTAATCCTACTGTGGGTTCATCAAGAAAAATTATGGGTGCCTCGGAAGCTATTACTGTGGCTATGAGAACTTTTCGCTTTGTCCCTCCTGAAAGTTTACTGTTAAGTACATCTCTAAACGGTGTCAACCCTAACTTGGTAAGTGATTCCTCTGCAAGTCGATTGGCTTCCTTGTAGGGATAACCCCTCCAGAGTAGATAGGAAAAAACCGTTTGTTTAGGTGTCATCCATCTTACCGCACGAGCTTCTTGGGGTATAATAGTGATTCTCTCACGCAATTTATGGGCTTGATTAAAAACATCAAGGCCATCTATAAAAGCCGATCCTGAAGTGGGTTCAAGTTCAGTGGCAAGAATGCGAATAAGGGTAGTTTTGCCGGCGCCATTTCTACCAATTAAACCAAAAATTCCCTTTGTCTCCACTGAAAAACTAACCTTATCCAAAGCTACTTGACGATTATCGTAGACTTTGGTTAGAGTTATGCAATCAAGCCTGCCCATAAAGCATCAGTCAACAACAGACAATTCTGCTATTTGACTACTATCTCCACAGTAAAAATGTCTTCTGTTCACTAAGAGCTATATCAACTAAATTTATGTTTAACACACTATTTGTGCCAATGAACATGAATGTTTATATGAAAAGCAACTATTTCAGCTAATGCTGAAGTTTATGTTCCAAGATAATGCCGAAAATTTTAGTTTCCTCACTAAATTGGCCCTCGAAAAAGGTGCGACAGACGCAAAAATTTTACCTGCCCAAAAAATTGTTATTGAAAACCGGGTGGTTCTTAAATGTAGAGTCGGTTGCAACCACTACGGACAAACCCTTGCCTGTCCGCCCTATACACCTACAGCAGATGAATTCCGCAAAATCGTTTCTGAATACAACTTTGCTCTATTTATGAAATTTACCACCTGTGCCTCTGCAGATGGCGATGTATACAAACATCTTATGACCTACCAAACCGATCCCAACCTATCTCCTGATCTCAAAGAAAAAGCTGCAAAGTTTTGGCAGCATTGGAAAGATGACAAACGCAAAATGTTGCAGGCGGTTGTGGATTTAGAGAAAGCCGCCATGTTGCACGGCTACAGTCTGGCGATATCTTTTATCTCTGGGCACTGCCAATTGTGCGATAAATGTAACACTCAAACTGGAATCTGTCGACATCCAGAGTTGGCCCGCTGGTCTGAAGATGCGTTGGGTGTTAATGTGAAGAAAACTGCTGCTAATGCGGGGATAAACTTTGTTTTTCCCTTTACTAAAAATGCTGATTCATTTGCCCTTCTACTCATAGAGTAGCGGCTGGATAAACCTAAATGTTTTATATGTATCCTCTGAGGTTGATGGTTATGAAGCTTCTCTTAGACGAGATGTATGCGGGTTTGAAAGAGTACTTTGAAACCTTGGGTTATGAAGTTTTGACTGCGCAGGAAGCAGGCCTAAAGGCTGCTAAAGACCGTGATGTTGTGGAATATGCTCGTAAACATGGGTTGGTGATAGTGACTCAGGATCAAAAACCCGCTGAACTTGCTGAACTATTAGGTGTGAAATGTGTGTTTATATCTAATCTCATGATTGCACAGTTGGCGGATCAAAAAATTAAAGGCCTTTCGCTATTTTAGGTGGGTACCCTCATTCTTTCTTCTTTAAACGTCTTATGTTCTCCCTTAGTGTTCCATACAACATTATACCGCAACAAAACTTATTGACCCCATCCACCTGATTTGACGAATAACCATTAAAGGTATCTCTAAAGCGTAAATTGTGTATTGCTACAGACACGTTTATCAATCTGAGGTGTCTAATAAATTAGAATAAACTACAACAATGTAGTTTAAAAGTCTATCCAAGTTATTTGCTGTGGTTTAAACGTGTAAAATGAAAACGGGGTAAGGGATATGGTTAGTGTTTCAAATGGTGATTGCCGCATATGCGGAGTTAAGCTTGGTAAAACTGCTATGAAAAACCATGTTTTAAAGAAACATGCCGATGAAGCAAATGGTGAAGTTTGTGGTTTGTTTAAAATTGAGGGTGCATATAACAAAAATTATTGGTTACTGGTTGACGTTGCTATAGACAAACCCTTATCGGTGTTGGATTCTTTTTTGCGCCAAATATGGTTGGAATGTTGTGAGCATCTAAGTGCTTTTCGTGTTGGGAACAGTGAGATTGAAAAAAACCGTAAAATTAGTTCTTTGCCCATAGGCGCTATTTTTACTCATGAGTACGACTTTGGTTCAACTACTGAATTGCTGATCACTATTGTGGCTGGGGTACGTCGACCAAAACAGCGCGATGCCGTACGCTTATTGGCAAGAAATACTCCACCTGTTCGTACCTGTGTAAAATGCGGTGCATCTGCAACTCAAATTTGTACGGAATGTATGTATGATTCGGAAAACCCCTTTTTCTGTGATGCCTGTTGTGAGGAGCATAATGAAATTCATGAATGTGCTCTGCCTGCAGTTAACTCGCCCCGTATGGGCGTATGTGGTTATGACGGTGAACATGACGTGTGGGATATTTAAGCCAAATGGACTAGTTCCCGTGTAATTGTAGTCTTTTTAGCGAGCAAGGTTTTCTCTTTTCTTTTTTCATTTTTTAAAAGTGTGTATTTGGTTGTTAGGATTTTTGCAGTTAAGGGATATCAAGTGTTAACATATTGCGGTTTATGAATGATGTTGACTGATGTTTGTAATGTGAACGAAGAGTTCGATATTTCCATCTAATTGGGCGAAAATCTGCTGTAGGCAACCTCCAAAAACCCTATTTCAGAAAACTAAACAACACAGTTACACGGTTCCAGCAGATGATCTTTGGAAAAATAGTTTTCGGAGGCCGCCTGTATGCTTAAGACTAAAACATACAGCCAATGTTGCAGACGTTGCAAACAAACGTTACACATTAGACTTAGTTGTGTCCATAAAAATTTCATTTGTTCTATAACCAGTTTATAAAATAGGTGTTAAAGTGCATTATCGACAAATTTGTGATAACAATTGTAGATGTTGTTTTGTATTTGTGTTTGTCGGGTGGTTTGTGTGTCTGTGTTATTGAGGCGGCACTGGACTAATCATAATTCCCGCCTGATAATTCTGGTTACAAGAAAACATTTTGCTGCCAACATAGCAAATTAACAAATAACTAAACCACAAATCACCCACACACGGAAATACCCCAAATAGCAGCAAAACTTGAGCTTCTACTAAAAACAGTTACCCATCAAACGCATTCCAATATACTTCTGTAACACAAATATTTGACTACCTCACCATAAAATACAATAACCAACATTTTGAACTCTAACAACCTCTTTAATAACGGGATTTAAATTGTGGGTAAAACTAGTGAATAAAAATTACAACAAAATGGTTTATTTGTTAGTTATTTTATATTTGAAAATCAATTAATATTAATATGACGTAAATATTTATTCCATAAATAAGCAGCCGCATAACCTGCAACTGCACCTGTTACAGGACCCATAAACAATACTACTGCTGTTAACATCGGACTTGGTTGCACAAAAAGACTGACAAAGGCAATTTTTTGGAGATTAAAAGACTGCGGAAGCAGTGCAAAGGCCGAGTAGCTTGACAAAGCAATCATAAGTGTGCTAAGTGCCATAGCAAATATGAGTCGATTTTGGTTGACACCATCACGAGTACCCTTTATCTTAAAAAGACATAAAAATAAATCGACAAAAACTCCATAGAGGAAACTAAAGAAAAACGTGAAGGGCCCAAGAGCAGAACCACTAAGTAATGCCGTGAGTAAACCGCCTACTGTACCCGCATACATCGCACCTGTTTTTTTGATAAAAAGCGCGCTTAGCGCTAAAAACACGGCTTGAACAACCATCATAAGATAGTTAAGCGGGGGTGGCAAAAACATGTTGGAAACAAAAATTATAGCTCCAAATAGGGTAATGATAAATAGCCTTTGCAGGTTTTGCGTTCCCATATCCCCCGATTAGTATAGACATAGTGTTCCGTTTAAAAAACATAGTTATGCCAGACTCTACATATCAAGACCAAATCATGCATTCTGGTGTGCTGATTTGGCGTAAATGCAATCCTTTAGTTGTTTGCAACAGTTTTCTTTATGGTTTATGTCAATAATTTTTAACGAAAAACTATAAATCTTCAAATGATAGCTATAAAAAGCATTATAAATAATTGACGCATAAATGTTAATTGTGGTAAAAGAATGAGCACACACGCAGAAGACCTCAAATTACGGTTAATGACCATCGAGCTTCTTCGCACCGCAAAATACAAGCGGAATATCACCTATCGCGAATTAGCCACCAAAACCGGTTTACCCGTCACAGTACTGAGTCGCTACGCTAAAGGCCACGTCCTGCCAAACACCCCACGGGCAAAACAACTCTGGCGTGTACTCACAAAACTTGTCGGCCTCGAAGTTGAACTCCGAAGTAGAATCAAATTCGACGACAAAGGCTACTTTGACAACACCGAAATCGTTGGTGACTACAACATACTTCAGCAAGCCGCCAACCATGCGCTTGCCAACTTTGCTGGTAAACGCGTCACAAAAGTCCTAACCGCCGCCACCGATGGCATACCCCTTGCAACAATGGTCGCCAACGCATTAGGCGTCAACCTCATTGTAGCAAAACGTAACAAAGAAGTAGGCGTCAAAGCATTTCTCGAAGAAACCTATATCATAGGCCGCGATAGCGGCATAACTGTCACCCTCTACATCCCAAAAGAAACCATCAAAAAACGCGACAGCGTGCTCATAGTAGATGACATGATAAAAAGCGGTGAAACACAAGATGCACTAGTCACCTTGGTCAAAAAATCTAGAGCCGAAGTGTCAGGCATATTCTCACTTATTGCAGTGGGCGAAGAATGGAAAAAACGCCTCAAAAATAGTGAAGACTCACCCATAGAAGTGGTCACCCACCTCAAATCACCCTTTGACAGCTCATAGCAGAGCTTTCATCTTTAACCTACAGAAACGTTTAACCGCTAAATACACACCTAACGTATTCACACTCCTGAGGAACTAATATGCGCATGATTAACTGGAAAGATGGCACCATAACTACACCTGATCAAACTAAACTTCCCCTCCAAGAAGTTACTCTAGAAATCAAAACCGTCGAGCAGATGGCTGAAGCAATCAAAACACTTCGCATCCGAGGTGCACCCCTGTTGGGTGCGGCCGCAGGCTTTGGCGTTGCAATAGCCGCATATAATTCCAAAGCAAACACCCCTACACAGCTAATAGCTGACCTTGAAGCAGCGGGTACTCTAATTAAAAATCAACGACCCACTGCAGTAAACCTATTTTGGGGAGTTGATCGGGTGCTCAATAAGGCTAAATCACTCAAAGGCACAATCGAAGAACTAAGAAACGCTGTTATCTTGGAAGCCCAGTTAATAGCCGATGAAGATGTAGCCCAGAATCATGCAATCGGCAAAATCGGTTCTGTGCTCATAGCAGACGGTGACACTATCCTCACACACTGTAACGCTGGTGAACTCGCAACTGTTGAATACGGAACCGCTTTGGGTGTTATCCGAGCGGCAAGTGAGGCCGGCAAAAAAATAAACGTTATCGCTAATGAAACTCGCCCATTACTCCAAGGTGCGCGTCTCACAACATATGAACTCAAACGCGACGGTATCCCTGTTACTCTAATTACTGATAACATGACTGCGCACGTCATGAGCAAAGGCTTAGTGGATAAAGTTATCGTGGGTGCTGATCGGATTGTACAAAACGCGGTTTTCAACAAAATCGGAACGTATGGCGTTGCAGTGCTTGCTCATGAACATAACATTCCCTTTTATGTCGCTGCACCCAAATCTACTTTTGATCTCACCTCAAAAGCAGATGATATACTAATAGAAGAACGCAATCCTCAAGAAGTCACTCACATAGGCTGTCAACAAACTGCTCCTGAGGGTATAAACGTTTATAATCCTGCTTTTGATGCCACTCCCCTCAAATATGTTTCTGGTATAATCTGTGAAACCCAAATTTATTATCCTCCAGATTACCCAACCTTTAGGCAAGGCAAAATATAATCACGCATGTGGTCGCTGAGTTATGAGTGAATCCAAAAAATCTATGCCCGTTGAATTCAAAACATGTGGTATCCTAACTGAAAAAGGTGTCACAGTAGCTGAACAGAGCAGTATTGATCAACTAACCAATCGTGGTTATGGGACCTTGACCGGTAAGGTTTTTACCTTGGCCTTTTTTGAGGCGCTCTATCTCCAAGATAAGGGTCTGCTTGAGACCAAAGATAAAAATGGCGCTCTTATTGATTTCCAGCAACTGTTATGTTGCTACGAAGCTAAAGACGAAAATGTCTGGGTTAATTATCTTATCTATCGTGACCTGCGAAGTCGCGGCTATGTTGTACGGGAAGGTTTTAGCGGTATAGATTTTCGCATCTATGAGCGAGGAACTTATGGTAAAGACACTGCACCCTATTTGATTTTAAGTATGCAAGAAGGTAAGCCGTTTCCTATTGGTATGTTAGCTGAGGTGTTACAAAAAACTCAGAGTCAAAAAAAAGAATTGATTTTAGCTGTTATGAACCGGCGGGGTGAGATTGTCTACTACACTGTAGGTGAAATGCACATACCCGTATGACCGCTGATGTTATAGGTTTATTCTTTTGTTGTCGAGCAATTCTTGTATTGTTACCATTTGTATGTCCATTCCACCGCGTCTGGCTCGTACTTTGCCTCGGATGGCGTCATCATTAAACCCAAATGCTATGATAACTCCGTTTCGTGCTTTACTTTTTGCCATTGCAGCTGCAAAGAGGTCGATGGTGTTCGTGCCGACACTATCTGATTGTTTGATGGCAAGTGGATAACCAAGTGACGTGAAACCATCGATGCCAAATGATGTTTCCATCGAGGAAGCTGGTCGGCCGCCTATGCGTTTGAGTATCCATGTATTAAATTCACTATTGGACATGCGATGTAGTTTTTTCTCGTTTGGACCACGTTTTTTGAATAGTATGAGTCCTATTAATGCTACTATACAGAGCACTGTGACACCCGTTGCGATCGCGACTAAAGATCCGTTGTCAAGTAGCGTGGGTTTGGGTGTGATGGTTGGGTTGCGTGTTCTTGTAGCCGTGGGTCCTTGAGTGCTAGTGGGTCTGCTGGTTGGTTGGGTTGTTTTGGTTGGTTCGGGAGTTTCTGTTGGTTGGGTTGTTTTGGTTGGTTCGGGAGTCTCTGTTGGTTGGGGGGTTTCATCAGTTTCATCGTTAACTTCTTGATCTTCTGTTGATTGACTTTGTACTGTTAAAGCCATAGTTCCGATTAGTAGAAAAAAAACAATTAACCCTGTTAAAAGTTTAGTTTTCATTTTGGTCACCATTCACATTGGTTTATATGCGCTCAATAGAATATCGAGCGCTTCTATATATTAGATATTATGATGCATTTACCTTAAATAACTTTGGAATTTTTTTTCGGTTTCTGACTTTTTTGCTACTGGTAACCCATGTTGATGGCAGGCAGCATAGTTCTTTTCTGCGTGACATTGTCTTTGTTGTTTGTTGTGCTGCTATTGCTGATTGGTAATATGGTTGTTTTGAGTTTGATGACTGTTATTGAGTTGTTTGTGATGGTTTGTTGGATAATGTTGTTGTTTAATTGCGCTTGTTTCATGATGTTTTGTCTATTTGATTGTTGGTTATGTTTTATTTGTTGGTGGCGGTATTTTTGGGCGGTGTGTAAGTTAATATTTTTGTATGTTTATTTTTTGGTATGTCGTTATTTCATGTTAGGCGGAGTGAGCGCGAAATTACTGTGTTCTCTGAGTTGTGTTGTGTCCTTCGGGTTGCGAAATATGTTACTGTTGCTTTTTGTTTAAATGATACGCCCTATCTTGTATCGCTTAGTCATGGGTATGATGAGCGTAGAAATTGTCTTTATTTTCATTGTGCTTCGGAGGGTAAAAAACTGGTATATGCAAAGGCTAATCCACTGGTTTGGGGGCAAGCGTTATTGGATTTTGGAGTCACAGATAACTGTGATTATGCCTACACTTCGGTTCATTTTAGTGGTAAATGGTCTTTTATAGTTGATTTGACAGAAAAACAACATGCGTTAAAAACTATTGTGTATCAAAACTCCAAAACACCTGAGGAAAAATTGGTTACGGTAAAGTTTGAAAAACTCGCTAAAACCACAATGGGCCGAATTGATATAGCCTATATGTCGGGAAAAACTCATCGCGGCTGTTAAAAAATTTTAAATTTCAAACCTGGTAATAATGCGTAATTTTGAGAGTTAAACATTTTTATACTTGTATTTGACAGTTTGACCTAAAACAGCCAAAATTAAATCACGCTCAAAAATATTCGAAAAATAAAAAATCATTGTAAAAATAGACCTTAGGCGCTATTAGTTACCGATTCTAAAATCAAATGTACACCCCTAAAGGATTCAAAAAATGTGCACTTAAAACATAAATGTCACAATAACTTACCAACAAAATGCATGTTCTACCACTAAACACTAATAACACCTAAGGTTTAATAACCAAAAACTCGTAGCACATAGCAATATAACTGATTCAAAGTATTTTTCCCAAACTACCGAACGTGAGTTTATAAGATTTTATACAGTTGCCTGAGAGAAAATTGATTAAGCTGCGTCGATTTTAAAAGTCATAGTGTTATCTAAGTACAATGATTGTTGAAGTGCGGTTGAGCATTTGTGTATTTTACCAAAAGAATTGTGATGTCGCCGTAAATCTTTTTTAAATACAAAAATTCTACAGATTTAATAGAACAGACATATGTAAGAACACACTTACTATAATTACTTTTTAGTACTTGCTGATTTTACTCTCAAATTACGCTCAATCTGTTACGCTCTGATAAAACACCCTACTCTGCAAGGGATATGGAATTTTTAAATTTTAAGACGTTTGCCATGTTTGTTTTGCGACTACATGTTGACTTGTGAATAAAACTAGGGTTACTATTTAAATTAAATATTTATTTGATATGCTTGAGTCGAAACACATCTTAAAAAGAGCTAAAAACGCAAGCGAACCTCATATGAAAAGTTAAAAAACAACATATAGACTAAAAAATACGTATTAACGATCTATAAACTTCCATAAAGCACAACTTAAAGTTACACTTAAAAATACATTTGCTCACTACAAAATAACTAATCCCTGCTACTGAGCTGATAAAAAACCCAAAATAAAAACCCGCTCGACGGTGCGAAAACTAACAAAAATCTTAAAAACAAAAACCAATTTCTCCGCCCGGTCACACAAAAAACACAAAAATTATCGTTTTTAAACAGCTTCCCACTGGTCAAGCTGTTTGCGTCTCTCAAGTTCTCTTTGAATTCACGCTATAACGTATCTTTAGCGAGAACTATTTGATAGATATAAAGATCGTCATTTGCATAAATCTGCGATAGATAGTCCACTGCATCTAATTTTGCCACACAGTCCGGATAGTTCCGCTGTTCATCCCTGCCAATATACACATAACTCACATTATATTCTTGAATGACTGCCAATAGTTGACTCTCTGAACCCGTGTAGGCATTATCGATTGCTTTTTCTCGTGCTTGTACCTCACTTAATGGTACTCCATGCCCATAGGGCCAATAGACATATGATGAAACCCTTAAACGGCCTGCAATCATAGAAGGTGGACACTGTATGCTATAATATGTTAGAAAAATAGCGTTTTCTGGTATGTTATCCCTAACCCACATGCCTAATTGATATTCACTCCAGGTTACAGCTGTGAATTCAGTGCCGACATTATAGATTATCACACTTGAGGCCGTTAGAATGGATAGTAAAATTAACGTTAGAGCAATGATTTTAGGTGTTTTGGACAGCACAATACCTGATAGAACAACTATGGGTATCCAGGCGAACATGAAAAACTTGTACATATCCCAGCTCCAAGGGGTCAGTAGTAAGATATTTGGAATTACAAGGAGTGCTATTAGGGTTAGTTTGAGATAGTTTTGACCTGGTCTAATAAATGAAATGAGGGCTAAGATAAGTGGTACGCCTAGATTAAGAACATAGTAGAGCAGAGGGTTTTGGGCAAAATCTGTGATAAATGCGGTGCTAAAATTGATGGCGATACTTGGGCCGCTTGAGAAGATAAATGGTAGTGCAAATATGCTGGGTAGAAAAAAATACAAATAACCCTTGTTTAGTTTACGCATATTTAGGATAACTGCGGCTGCAAAAGCCACATAACAGCAAAAGAACGCCATGTTATGGAATGGGTAAACCAAGCCGGTGAGTACGCCTGCGAGCAAAAGTCTGTTTTGGTTGCTCATATCTCTTAGCAGAGCTAAAACCAACACAAAAACCGGCAAACCTATAAGTAGAGGGCGTTGTTGAAGCAAATTATCAAAAATCGAAGGTAACCCAAATAACTGACCAAATTGATAAATATAATTTTGATAAGAATTAAACGAACCATTAAAGAGCGCTGAGAAAAGTCCAACATAGCTTAATCCCCAGCCAAAAACCCCCAAAACCACCGCGATAAGCGCCGCTCGTCTGCTATAGAACCGTGCCAACGCATAAATTGCCGCTGCAAAAACGCTTATAAATACTGCATTTAATACCGGTAGCAGTGTCGGTAGATAACCATACATTTTTTCAACGATGGCTACGTGGAAATCCACAAAGTAATGATAGGTTAGCGGTGTGCCAATATAATTGGGCGTTTGAGGCGGAAAATTACCTTGATTAAGACTCTCGATGATTTCGTAGTGGAAAGGGGTGTCTTGCCAGTTTGAGCCTGTTATAACTATGCCATAATCGTTACCGCGCCAAACGCTAAAACAAAGAACTCCAAGAACGATTAAAAAAACCAAACTGAAAATCAACAGGGTGTCCTTTTTTATTCGAGTTAATTTTAGAAAAGTTTTAGGTTTAAGGGGTTCACCTTTTTTGTAAATCACCCCTGTATAGATTAAGGTTAAAATCACAAAGCACAACACAATAGTCCACTGCGAATAACCCAATACCAGCGAAAAAAAGTAAACCATCATTACCGAAACAAGCACACTAAAAACAGGTATAAACGCCCAGAGCTCATAGGTTTTTAGATGAACAAACCGATAACAGATTAATCCTGGCACAAAAAAAGTAAAAACTAACGCCGCAACAACTGCAAGATAACTAAACCCTACTGAGAAAACGCATAAGAGAAAAAATATTGCTGAAAGCCAATACTTTTCTAGAACTGTTTTGGTAAAGTTAAGGGTAATCAAACATCCTCCCATATTATATGGCGTTCAACAGTATAAACATAGATACTTAGTTTGAACAACTATATGCAATTCAATTTTGTACCTATTTACTTACATTCGGCAGTTTGACCTAAAACAGTCAAAAATTAAATCATGCTCAAAAATATTCGAAAAATAAGAAAAACATCGTAAACATACCAAAAACTCGCAACAATCTGTAATATAAACAATTCAAAGTATTTTTTCCCAAACTGCCAAACGTGAGTATTTAGTTTCGACTGAATAGACTCTATGAAAGACGCCGTCAATAGTTATTTGCTGGTTCGTCCGATCGTAACTTGGTCAACCCGATCGTTGAACAGACTGGACACAACCTGAGCGGCTAAATAACTGGGCAAACGTCCAAATGAGAGAGTGCCGCCACAAACCAGCAGGAGAAAAAAAGAAGTGACCCGATACGTTGGAGTAGACGTAGACAAATCAAATGTCGCGCCGCACTCATGAGCCGTTACTACTCAGCAGGTTCCCACTATGTAGTGTTTTTACAGCAAAATGACGTGCATATAGGGTTTGTTCTTATTTTGGCAACCTCTGAAAACACCATTTCAGAAAACCAAGTAACATATTTGTCCGGATTTTAGCAGACGATTTTTAGAAAAATATGGGTTTTCGGAGGTCGCCTTTTCTTTATGTCACAACCATATTTTTGCAGAAAAATCGTTGTTAGCGGTTTACGAGTGAAAAATAACGTTATATGCCCCTGCTGAGTAGTAACAAACTTATTGACCTGCCCTGTTTTACCGAAGAACCAAACAAATCCCAGGTATGTTAAAATGATTTTTCCAAATGGTCTTTGAAGGTTTAGGCGAGAAAGCTTAATTAGTTAAATAGTTGTGTATTGTTTCGGCGTTCAAGCAATTTGTAAGATAGCTTGCCCAGGTAGTATAGTTCGGTCTAGTATATGCGGCTGTCGCCCGTAGGACCCGGGTCCGAATCCCGGCCTGGGCGCCACCTCTTTGGGTCCGATGCCCTGTCGTCTTTTAAATTCTCCCAAAACAAATACTAACATGACAATCACTGAGCCCATCTATGACTACGAGCAACGTCTAGCCAGATATCGCCACAACATAGCTCAATTCCCAAGCGGAGAAACCGCTCTGCAATTCGTGTGCCTAGCGTGTCTGATGGCTTGGCGGTGTGAGTCCGCTACAGGCTTGGCAGTAGGAACTGTTAGTCAAAGGTAAGGGTGTCTATCGTGAGGTGGAATCTGAAGGAAGCTGGAGGCAAATCCTGGGTCTGATGAATAGACTTCGCATATAAGGCAACGTAGAGCGGGCGAGTCTGCGAACCAAGATGAAGTCCTATACTGTCTAAACTCTGTGGTGTAGATGTGGCGGATGTATGAGGAGAAAGCAATCAGAAGTACCTAGGGAGGTCTCGTCACAGTTGAGTAATAGGGGCGTGTTGAGGAGTTCTTGCAACAGTCTATGTAGTGATGCGTGGATGCGTGGTGAGAAGTCAGCAGCGGTCGTAGTATAGCCGAATAGTTTAAATTTTACACTGTATTTTATTGTTTATTATGACATATAGTTTGGATTTCAGAGAAGCCGTCCTAACTTTTAGAAAAAAAGGACACACAATAAAACAAACCTGCGAAACCTTCAACATCCCCAAAAAAACCTACCACAACTGGACAAACCTACAACAACAAACAGACTCACTCCAACCCAAAAAAACCCCCACACGCAAAAGAAAAATCGACAAACAAAAACTACGCCAATACATAGAAGAACACCCCGACGCCTACCTAAAAGAACTCGCACAACACTTCAACGTAAAAACCTCCTCAATACACAATGCTCTTGTTAAACTAAAAATAACGCGTAAAAAAAAGTTTCACATACAGTGAAAAATCACAAACCGACCGCCAAACCTTCATAGACGCTTTATCTTTAATCCCCGAACATAAACGAGTCTATATTGATGAATGCGGGATAAAAAAAGATTTAATTCGCGAATATGGTCGTGCACCAAGGTGTAAACGTGTGGAAGATGTTAAGCGTGGGCGCAAATTTCACAGGTTAAATATCATAGGGGGTTTGTTGGGTGGTTTAGTGGTGGCTGTTTTATGTTATGAGCATTCGACTGATGGGGTGTTTTTTGAGGATTGGTTTGAAACTATGTTTTTGCCTTGTGTGCCCTTTGGTGTGACGGTTATTTTGGATAATGCTTCTTTTCGTCGTAAGAAAAAGTTGTTGCTTATTGTTGAGCGGGCGGGTGTTGATTTGTTGTTCTTGCCTGCGTATTCGTCTGATTTTAACAGGATTGAGTGTAGGTGGGCTAATTTGAAGCGTGCTTTGCCTGATTTGGCGCCTAAATGTGAAACACTGCAAGAAGCCGTGTACACCCATTTTGGAGAGTGTAATTCTTAAACTATTCCGCTATACCACTACACGTGGTACTATTACGCACCATTATTTATCGTTTGTCAAGTGTTTTAGTTGAATCAGTGCAGTAGTGCTAGTATATCTGGCGTTTGTGCTCCGCCATATTTTGCGACTTCGGCTTTTGCGTTATGGTACTAAGAACCCAAATTCCCAGACTTTTTATAACTACGCTAAATAATAGGTTTAAAAAAAGCTCCAAACAACTAAAAACGTTCAAAAAACACCAAAAACACTATAAACATGTAGTTATAATTTTTA
>JAISPR010000064.1 GCA_031274765.1 Nitrososphaerota archaeon
GTTTTTTGGTTGTTTTTTGGGTTGGTTTTGTTTTGGGGTTGGGTTTTTTGGTTGTTTTTTGGGTTGGTTTTGTTGTGGGGTTGGGTTTTTTGGTTGTTTTTTGGGTTGGTTTTGTTGTGGGGTTGGGTTTTTTGGTTGTTTTTTGAGTTGGTTTTGTTGTGAGGTTGGGTTTTTTGGTTGTTTTTTGAGTTGGTTTTGTTGTGAGGTTGGGTTTTTTGGTTGTTTTTTATGAGTGGAATTCTGTGTGTGTGCAGTTTTTTTCGTTTCAGTCGAGTTATGTATGTATTTGGGAAAAGATGGGGGCGACTGTCTGAAAACTAGAATTTTTTGTGTTTTTGGTGTGAACGGGCGGGGAAAATCGGTTCTTTTCTTGTTTTTCTGGGATTTTTGTTAGTTTTCTGACCGTCTGGGGATTGCCTAATTCCCGCAATCTATTAATACTCGGAGATTTGATATTTGCGACATATGATTTGTATATTAAAAATTGAGGTAAAATAAAATGAAAAAGAAAATATTAAACATCACTATAGTGGCTACACTACTTTTAGTGTTGCTGACCACTCAAACTGTGTTGGCCACATCAACACCAAGCAAAACCTACAATTCATCTGTTGACTTTCTGTCAGGGGTATATAAAAACATATCAATACATGACAATGGTTTTGTCATATCAGATACTCCTGGGTCTTCTGATACAGTATTTAAATACAATTCGATGATATTTACAATTGCTGATATAATAATATTTGGATATGAAGGCAATACAGATTTATTTGTTTATGATTCAGCCGGGCAAGTTGTATGGCAAGGCACATTGAACCAAGGTCAAAGTCAATCACTGCGTGTAGCACAAGGCGTATACAAGGTTTCAGGGAATGAAAAGTTTACTGTTCTGTCAGGAGATCCAATTGCTCAGGGTGTTGTTGGCTTTTACTCAATGGATAAAAATGGATATGGTGCTGGTCAAGAACTGTATACATATGTTCCCATATTATATGGTAGCTGTAGGTTTGTAGTCTTTGCATTTGAAGACAATACCGATGTGCTTGTAAAAAATACACTTACAAATACGCCTATCTGGGAGGGCACCTTAAATAAAGGTGAACACTGGGCCCACGCCAGCTTGGCTTCTACATGGATTACCGTATTGGCAAGTAGTGATGTTTCTGCGTTAACATGCTATGATCAGTCGTACTATGTTCCTTCAACAAACAAACTATGGTCTGGCGTAGAATTTTATACCTATGTTGGGGATACTATGAATTGGCCTCATGATTTAACTGTTATTTCAGCATATGATGATAATTATATTAAAATATGTGATTCAGACACTAATGCCATAATTTGGGAAGGTGTGTTACAAAAAGACGAATTCTATGTACAACGATATCCGTCAGGAGCAAACAAGTTTGTCACCATTAACTGTGATAAAGTATCTGTAGTGAGTGTGCAGCCTTGGGTTTCTCAAACAACAGATTATCATCAAGGCACTTATGTTCCCGATGTTAAAGGCTCCGGAATAGGCCGAGAGTTTTATTCTACATCATTGACGGGAGGGTATGTCTACATTTTAGGTTATACTGATAACACAAAAGTCAGCATCTATAATTTACAAACAGGTGACCATATACAAGATTATGTTGTTGATAAAGACAAATATGTTAACATAAACCCTGGAAATGGCATATGGAAAGTTGTTTCAGACAACGCTATCTCAATTTATTCCGGTTTTGGAGAAGCAAACGCAGGTTTTGCCCCTGTCGAGTTTGGTGAAGCAGTCATACCTCAAAATGGTGTTTGGTCTGCAATATTTAATAGCGAACAAGACGATACTGAATGGGGTTACATCTCTTGGGATGCCAATATTCCAACCAACGCAAATGTAGAAATCTCCGTATCTACCAGTACAAATGGCGTTATTTTCTCTGATTCTATTCTTGTGACGAATGGTGACGAATTTACCTTATTTGGTCGATATATCAAAATTGATGTACAGTTGCGGCGCTCTTCTGATGGAGAAAGCCCCTGTGTAAGCAGAATTACAGTTAGTGCCAAAGGACCTGAATGGGTGGAGACCGACAAGAGTGATGGTTATGGAACAATGATTCCCAGTAATGCACATTCTTATGATGCGGGCGCAGGCATTGTATTCTATTGGGATGAAAAACAGAAAGACGATGGTGTACTAGTTGTTCCTGAAGAATTTTTTGAAACATATGGACAGCTAACCGTTGTTGTCAAATCAAGTAATGAATATCGAAAGCTAATAATTACTCACCCCGGAGACTACGAAATAACAAAATTTATTGATGCGAAAGGTATGACGAAAAACATTAATATGGTTTGGATTCGATTTGATGCAAATCCTGTTTGATTCTGACGTGTGACATAATGCGGAAATTAACACCGCTACCTTTTTTTATCTGGTGCTTCTGGGTTGGACTGTGGGCAGAACTTCTATTCTTTGAACGGAATTTAGATTTAGATACAAATCCCCTTTCTCTTCGCGGCTAGCCACTTGCGGAATTGGTTGAGCCATTGTAGATCGCAAAACAATTACCTCTGCCTCAGAGAGCCAGATGCCTGAAAGTGGAGTCTGAGTGACCGCTGCCAAGGTTCCTTCAAAACCATAGGAAGGATCGAGAATAACTCGAATTTTTTTGCCGACACTTCGCTCCAGCATGTAGAAGATAGATGGAGGTAATTCTTGCTCAGGCATAGATAAGACTTCAGGGAATACTATCAATAGCGGTTATGGGATAAAACTGTATCTGTGCTCAGCCATGGCGGTTTGGCTGTTTTAAAACAGAAAAACCTGTTTTTCACCATTAACATTGCCATTTTTATGATAAAACATCACACATAAACCTTTATATTATACACAATTATGTCTTTAATGGAAACATTAACCCATACCCAACAGCCTTACTTACCTATATCTACCCAAAAAACCCATCACCTAAGGAAAACCCGCTTCTCCTTTTACGAACGTTAATATAGCTAAGGATCACCCGTATTTAGGGTGGTAGAGCATGTTCAAAAGCGTTGGTTTAGTTGCTCGATATGACCAAAAACAGGCGCTAAAATTCTCTGAAGAGCTATCAGAATACCTCGCCAAAAAAAACTTGAAGGTTTACATCGAAGATTCCCTTGCCGGCAAAATCACAAGCAAAGAACAATTCATCCCTCTTACCGAAATGAAAACCGATTTCATAATCGCCATCGGCGGTGATGGCACCATACTCCGAGCAGCCATAACTGCACCCAAACCCGAACCGCCGCTTCTCACAGTTAACATGGGTGTCCGTGGATTCTTAACCGAAGTTGAACCCCAAGATACCTATAACGCTGTAGACCGCATTCTAAATGGCCAATATCGCATAGAAAAATCCACAAAAATGGCCGTACGCACCGGCAAAGAAACCCTCCCAGACGCTTTAAACGACGTTGTCATCTCCACCGGTGAACCCTCAAAGATACTCTACACCGAAATTTGCAAAAACGGCAACCCCATCCTCAAATGCCACGCCGACGGCTTAATCGTTAGCACCCAAACCGGCTCCACCGGCTACTCACTATCTGCTGGCGGCCCCGTACTAGACCACGAAGTCGACGCGTTTGTACTAACCCCTATCTGCTCCCTATCTGTATTCCATTCCCTGGTATTCCCTACCGATTCCACCCTAACCTTTAATGTACTAAAACCTGAAAAAATGTTAGTCTTAATCGATGGTAACTACCGCAAACAGATAAGCACCGATGAATTAACTGTAGAAGTGACCAAATCAAAAAACGTAACCTCTTTTATACGCTTTGAACCCAATTTCTATGACCGGCTCCGCAACCGGCTCCTCTTCAAGGGAACCGAATGACTCAACTCCACGATTCCACCCGCCGAATAGCCGTTTTAGATACCTCTGCATTTCTAGCTGGTTTTGATCCCTTTGCAACAAATATCTCCCAGATTACTGTTCCTAAAGTTGAAACAGAAATTCTACGTAACAACATGATTAAACTACGCTTCCAGGCCGCTATAGAAAGCGGTAAAATCACAGTCAAGTCCCCTAACCCCCAATATGTTGCTAAGACAAAAACCGTTGCTAGCAAAGTTGGCGACTACCATAAACTCTCAGAAACTGATCTCCAGCTCTTAGCCTTAGCAGTTGAACTAAAACATCAAGGCCTTGTCCCACAAATAATCACTGATGACTACTCCATCCAAAACGTTGCCAAACAGTTAGAGATAGAATTTTTGGCGTTATCCACATTTGGTATCAAACGTCGCTTGGACTGGATTCGATATTGTCCCGCTTGCTACAAGCAATACCCTCAGGATAGTAAATTAAAGCAATGTCAAGTTTGTGGAACCGATCTGAAAAGAAAACCCAAACGCTCGCAAAACTAACCCTGCCGCAAACAACTTTAACTTTTCTTTCCTTGATTGTTCATGAAACAATCGTAACGGGCTTTCTTTATCAAAAATCAACAACAACTGCCCTATCTGATTACTATTTGATGAGTGCTATAGCGCCAGTAAAAGAAGAATTAACAACAACCCTTCAAGACTAAAAATTACTGGCGCGACCTTTTTTGCTTGCACTATTGCTTTATCCACAAGTGTCGACACAGCATCAAGGCGTTCTTCACCAATAACACAGACTTGCGGCACAACAAATTGTGTCCCCCCTGCTTTTGCATCCTCAAGGTTAGCTGTGGCTTTTGCGGTGACTTTTTTTATGTATTTGATAAGGGTGTCATGGTTGATGGCTTCGCCGATGGGGTGATATCCTCGATTGCCTGTGGATAGTGCACTGACCGCATGGCTGTCGGTGGTGAACACTTCACTATTTGTAAAGTTCTCTGAAGCTAAGGCGGTGAGGATTTTTTCTCGTAGATAGGGCACCATATTGTTTCCATCGATGATGATGTATGCGGTTTTTTGTTTTTCAACTTCAACAATAATGGCTGTTATGCCGCCTGTTCCCATGCCTTGTTTTAGGGTGAATTCTTTGGGAACTATGGTGGCGGCACCGACTTTGAAGGGTTTGGTTGGGAGTTGTGTTGCTTGTTTTAGGCATTTTATGGCGGCCCGCTTTAGCTCTTCTACATATTCTTCAGTGTCCACTACTACATCGAGGCAGTTGTGTGCATTAACAACTATGGCCTGTTTGAATCCATATTTTTTGGTTTCTTCGTTTACTAATCGGCCCAGTTCTTGGGGCATGTCCTCAGTGGTTTTGGGTGCGAGTGTAAAGGTGAGAAACACAATATCGCCAAAGATTTGGCAGGAGGCCGTGGCAAATCCGTCGGTTGCGCGTACAAATGGTGATGCCAAACTATAGGCTGCCTGGAACTTGGCGGCTGCTAAAACCTCTTTGACTATTCGCTGGTTTTGAGCTTGGGAGACTAAGTCGAGTTCATGTCCCAAAATACCCAAGGGTGTACAGGCGGTACATTGATACTTTTCTTCAAAACAGCTCTTAAGCATTGATGGCAAGAGGCTGCTGCCAATATTTTTGAAAGGCCCGGGATGCACTTTGGGAACGATAATGGCTGCTTGCGGTTTAGCGGAGTCAAATTTAAGCAGGCTAATTTCTATGTCTTCTTTTTTACCCATGGCTTCGAGATGTTTCTCCAAGGGCGCGTTAAGATCAGTTGCCCAGTTGAGCAGAAATGCTTTAAACAGCGGCATTGCTAACAAGTCGTAGGCTTTTCCTAAACGGTTTATGGTGTGAAGAAGTAGATACACTGCTATGAAACTAATGACGGGTGCTAAAATTATAAAAGGCAAAAACCTTAGACTAAAAACGTCTGCGTTGGTTGTCCAAAAAACTATCAAGGTCGTAATACAAAGCATGGGTTGTAATAAAACTGCTATGATATGTCTCCACAGAGTGTTTTCTGAGGTTGCCATTATCACAAGTGCGCGCAGAGTTAAGATGGCTGCAAATCCCATTAGCACAAATCTTATCCACAGGACCATATTAAAAACAACGCCAAGTATTGTACCTAACAGTATAAAGGCTAACCAGATAAGCCAGCCAACAAGGGACACCGATGAGGTTCGGTGCAAAATAAAGATGGGGTCATTTTTGAGGACTTTGTTGCTGACAAACAAATCTGTAACTATTGTTATTATAAAAAACACGGTGCCTAAAACTAAACTAATAAAACTGCCGTAAAAAACATGGGTGGAAAGACCAATTCCCACAATACAGATAATTGCAGAGTAGATAAGTGACTGCTTATATGATGGTAGGCTAAACAAAGATGAATAATGTTTCTTTGCGTTGGCCATTGAGTTGTTGAGGGAATGTTCTGTCTCCATTTTTTGGTCGCACTATGAAATCGGACAGCACTATTAAAATTTAATAGTTGATGCATGTCGTTTTTATCCTGTAAACAGAAAAAGCATATTGCTTATTCTCAGATTTGTTAGTTAAAAAAGCGGGGTGACTTACTTGTGTAAATTCGTTACAATAAAATTGGGTGTTTGTGCTTTAGAGGGTTATTTTTAAATTTTTAGTGAGGCTTTAATTCTTAAGTTTTATGTCGATGGAGGTATTGTTTTAGGGGTCTCTAAAAGTTCAAGCCTATGCTTAGTTAAACCAAAATTTTTGTCTCGACTAAAAAATTATGCGTTAAATGTGGCGTAACACTACCCAAGCTACCTTAATCTATATATGGGTGTTATTGAGAATGCATTGTTAGCATTGGTGATTTATATGAGCAAACCAGTAGATGTCGGAGAATTACGCGTCGGCGGTTACATGATGATTGAAGGCGAACCCTGCCGTATCGTCGACATAGCCAAATCCAAACCCGGCAAACACGGTTCAGCCAAAGCCCGAATCGTCGCCATTGGTATATTTGATAACCAGAAACGTCAGTTTGTTAAACCTGTTGACGCAAGCGCAGAAATCCCTATAATTGATAAACGTCCCGGGCAAGTTTTCGCAGTTAACCCCAGTGGTGTCCAAATCATGGATCTAGAAACCTATGAATACATTGACGCGCCGTTTCCCGAAGAAGAAGACCTAAAAGCCAAGTTGACTCCTGGTACCGAGATAGAGTATTGGAAGATTCTTGGTAAAGTTAAAATTGTACGGGCAAAATAAGCCAACCTGCCTTTTTTCTGTTACTAAAGCTTTTCCATTTTGATTGTCTACATATATGTTTTAATGTTTGCCTCATAAAAAAATGATGCGAAATAAAACACCCCAAACAATAGAAATCATAAAACAAGCCTACCAAAAAGACCAACTACACGCCAAATATCTTGAGAAAATTATCTATACACGCCAAAAAATAAAAATCTCCCACAGAATAATTCACAAGGTTTTACTGATTTCTCGGCATTTTTGTACTATATGCGTATGTGTATTGATTTTAACTTGATTTTGCGAATAATGTTTCAATTAAAGTATTGATGATGCTTGTCGCTATTTTTTACAACACGCATTTTGTTGTGGGGCATAATTATACTATACATTGCGCATAAAAATTATGATACAGTCATCATATAAAAAATAAGAGGTAATACACAAAAAACGAATATAATGTGACATAATAACTAACGCGTACTGAAAAACGACAAATAATTTTCAGCCAGGCACATCATAACTTTGACGAGAATTCAAGTTACACATATTTATTTTTACTGAACACAGGTTCTAAAAATAATAAATCCGTAGTTCCCGCTATTTTTTCTAGGTGCAAATCCTAACCTACCTACGCACAATAGAAACCGGACAACCATACCAAACAACTTGTAACACTCATTACCTGAATTCCCGAAAAATTTATACCTCTAATATGTATTTGGTTTAAAATATCGTTAAAAAGTAATAAGGCGCTTAAAATGGCTAAAAGCGCTGTGAGCAAACAATTTGTGTAGGTATAATTTTTATACCTGCAACGAATAATGTTTTTGCCCATTTTAAATATCTTTTTGCAATTTAACAGTATTTTAAGCCGAACGTAAACTGCAGGTATAAAAAACTCGGGAATTTAGGTAAAAACCATGCAAACCGCCCAAACAAACACCCCAAAAAACACCCAACTAACCCCATAGCTGACCGCGAAGGAGACATCTACCAATGGTACAACCTATCCCTGAGCAGCAATCAGAAGTTTGTTATCCGTGCTAAACATGACCGCCTAACCCCCCAAAGCATCCATATCTGGGAAGAAGTGGTGCGCAGCAAACCCCAAGGCCAAATAAAACTCCTTTTCCCCAAAACCTTGTCTGAGTTAGGAAAAGTTTAAATCAGCCTCGGGCGTCTGATATATTGAGGCGTAACGATTTAGAGTTGAGTTGCATTTACACAACAACATCAACTCTGAACGCCACGGCGTCTCCATATTGCTATCATGGTGATTAAAATGCGTAAAAACATCCAATCCTCAAAAAAATACTTCTCTATATTCCTCTCAGTATTGTTAATTGTAAGTGCCGTCTGTATTTTTATGCCCAAAGTTAGGGCTACCGAGTTAACACCGCAACAAAAAGCAGAGACCCTAACCACAGAAGTATTAAACTTTGATACCTCAAAATATGAAGTACAGATCGAAAACTATGAACGCGACACATCAATGGGGTATCTGGGTGTTATTCCACAGCACACCGTAGCCTATACCCTCACCTCAAATCAAAACAGCCTCCAATTATTCTATACATTTGCAAACGATAACCTGCAAATGCTAACCATCCACAAAGATGGACCTGCACAAGAGAGATCTAATTATTTCCGAGATGTTGATGTCGCTAAAAACTTCCTTACAAAATACCAAAAATATACCGGAAACTCTCTATATAACCAACTAAGCACTATAATACCTACCGAGCGTATAGTCGGCAACTCTACGATAACCTCTGAGAATGCGGCACTCGAAATCACAGTCACTGAAAACGATACCATATTCAAATGGTACTACACTGCCAACGGTGCGATAGCACCTTATTCCAAGTTTATATCTATTATTATTGAACGGGGCGTTTTGAGTACGTTTGTTGATAACTGGCAACTATATCCGGTGGGCAGTGCTTATGTGGGTCTTTCTCGTGATGAAGCGCTTACTGTTGCATTAGAGGCGGCTAGGAGTCATGCTTGGAGTTTGGAGGTTGAGGCTACTAGTTTGTCTGTTGAGAATTTTAATGAGGCTAGTGTGTGTTGGGAGTCTTTAGTTTTTATGGGATCAGTAGAGGCGGATAATGTTCGGGGGGAGTATCCTTTGGTGCTTTATCCGGTTTGGCAGTTTGGTATTGCGCTGGATAGGTGGTATGGTTATATGTATGGTGTGGAGGTGGATGTTTGGGCTGATATTGGGGAGGTTAGGCGGGTGCATGAGGCTTGGTCATCAATTCTCCCCGAAGAAGAGACCGCATTTTTTGCTGATATGGGTGAACAGAACTCGGGGGAGACTGTCCGAAAACTATGATTTTTTGTGTTTTTGGTGTAAACGAATGGAGAAAATTGGTTCTTTTCTTGTTTTTTAGGGATTTTTCCTAGTTTTTGGACAGTCTGGGGGGTGTTTGAGACTGGTTTGAGTTTAACTGTACTTGTAATGTTTTCGGCTTGTGTTGCTATGGTATCGGGGATTGCGGTTGTCTGTATGGGCGGCACAAAAAAACAATACTATAGGGGGTTGTTTAGACGGTATGGGTTTAAAGTCAGTGGTGTGTTGTTTTGTCTTATTTTAGCTTCGACTATATTTTTGGGTGCACTTGAAACTGCTAGTGCCACAACCCGCGGCGCAGTAATCTGGGGCTCAGAAAGCACAGAAGGGTACGATTCCGCGACTGGGATTAATTCGCGTAAAGCTCGAACTGAAATTATCCAGCAACAAATTATTAGCGGCAATATTGACACCTACTTTCAAATCGGGGGTTATACGGGTAATAGCGGGATTAATCATCAAGGATCAACGAATTTAGGATCCCTTGCCAGCCAAATTAAAAATGACATCTCGACGCTATATTACTCTAAAGACTGTGTAGCAGTGGTTGATTTCGACCATGGTGTTGGAAGAAACGATAGTTACCCTTCATTAACCGAATTCCACTACATGTTTGAAGACCAAAAAGGAACATTAGGGCCTAATCTTCCTGCGGTGGGTCTGCCGGGTAATGCGGTGTATGATTGGGAGGTTTATAATTTAGCTGTTCAGAGTAAGACGACGTTTGCATTTATTGGTACTTATCTGTCGGCGGATTTGAGTCGTGATCAGGGTATGTTGCTGGGTCATCTTTTTGTGTATCCTGCGCGGGCTATAGGTATGCCGTTTGCTTGGACTGGGCGGCTTGTATCTAGTATGAACATGCAGGGCTTTACCATTGATGAACGCATTAGTAGTGATGGGTATGGTAATCCGGATTGGGGGAACCAGGTGTATATGGGGTTTACCGTAGGAGCGGCGTCTTTGGAGCAGATTCTTCCTTTGGGTTCTGGGGGATATTCGTATTCTCAGTGGCTGAATAGTTTTCTGTATAATGCCTTGACATTTGATAAATCGGTGAATACTGCTTTAGATGATGCTTCCAAAGCATTTACGGGTGCTTCTTTTGCTTATTTGCCCTTACGAACCGGGTTTACGCCTACTTGGGCGGGCTATAATAATACTTCGACAAGCACTTTGGCTGTGTATGGAAATGGTAATATTCATTTGAAGAATTTTGAGCCGCATACAGTTAGTGTTCCCTCTATTAGCGGCCCAACAAGCAACCCTGTTGGTACATCTAATAGCTTCACGGTATCATCTGTTGACTCGCTTGGTCATAGAATACGCTATATTTTCGATTGGGC
>JAISPR010000121.1 GCA_031274765.1 Nitrososphaerota archaeon
CAGACTGCGCAAAAAGTCAAAAAACAATGGCACTAAACGCTGCAGATAGCGCATATCGCCTCATTTATTGCTGTATGTAGTGGTCTTGGTGAATTTTATCGAGTTTTTGCGCAGTCTGAATTATGGTTATTTGTTGTTCATTGCGTATTTTTGGACATGTGAAACGGATAAAACGAAGGTCTCTGGTTTAGGGTAAACTGTCTATGTGGATAAGTCAAAGTGGAAATAGATAAAAATAAAGTTTAACGTTTTAGGGGTGGTTTTTCCCATAGTTCTAGTTTTTCTTTTTTCATCTCAGTGCGTTTGCGTTGCAAATATTTGTATACTGTGTTATGTTGACAACCATCGATTATCATTTGCACAGCGTTGCGAGCGGTATCGGCTTGTTCAAAACTACCGATAATACCGACGGTGTGACCGTAGACAACCACATCAGCTTCGCTGAGTTCTTCGATGAGTTTGCGGGTTTTGCCATCAGTACCAATAAGGCGACCCTTGATACGTTTAATATCGGATTCATTTCGTCCAAAAATTAACCGGAGATCCACCATATCATAGATATCATCATCGTTACGGATTAGACGAAAAGCTGTTTCAGGTGTAAAACCGCGTCCAATGGCAGTCACTATATCTTTGGCTTTTAGCAAAACAGAGGGATCAGCTGCTTTCTCGGTAAGGGTTATAGTTATGCTACCCTCAGTGTCCACGTCGAGTCGGGCCCCTATTTTATTTTCGATGTATTGTTTTGTTTTACCTTCAGGGCCAATGAGTATGCCGACCCGTTCTTTTGGGATTCGAACAAAGCTATCTATACCAGGCATTATTTTCCAACAACCATTTTATGTAATTCTTCGACCGGGGTTACATTAACGTTTAGGCGACTAAAGTATCGGTTTAGATTCACTAAGTCCCGGTTTAGCATGTAATCGGCCATGGGATGTTCGATTGAGACGGATTGGGAAAGATCAAAAAGGAGGGGTTTGCCGGCCCACATCATGATGTTGTATTCGCTTAGATCGCCATGAACAAGTTTGGCTTTTTTGTAGAGGCGTTTTATGTAGGTGATTATAAGTTTGTAGGCGCGTTCGGGATTTTTTGGGGATTGTTCTTTTAGGGAGGGGGCAGGGATGCCGGTTTTGCCCATGAATTCCATGACGACTACGTTACTTTTTACTGCGATGGGTTTGGGTACGGGTACTTTGGCTTCTGTAGCTTCGCGGAGGTTACGGAATTCTTTTTGGGCCCAAAGCGCCATAAGTGATCGGGTGTCGCGTTTGATGTTTTTGAATCGGGGGTCGCCTTCGATGTATTTGAGCATGCCTTTTTTGAATTCTGCTGAGGAGGTGAGGTAGATTTTTACTGCTAGATCATTGCCTGTTTTGGTGGTTGCCCAGTATACTTTGGCTTCTTTGCCGCTGCTTATTGCGCCGTTGACTTCGTAGAGTATGCCGCTGTTTAGTAAGTCAAAAACGACTAGGCGGGTTGTTTGGTCGAAGACTTCTTCAACGGTGGCGCGTTCGTTGGTGCGGTCGTGGATGAGCATTTTGTCTCTTCGTTCCACTATTTTTTCTTTGTGAGTCAGGCGTTTGTGGGCTTTGTGGGACATAAGCATCTTTTTGTTGGTTAATTTGATTGTGAATTATTCATTGCTAAATTATGGTTGGGTGTTTAAATTTCTTTGGTTGGTTTAGTGTGGGTTAAGTTTGATGGTTTAGTGGCAGGTTTGCTGTTTGTTGTTTGGGGTTTGGGTTGTTATTTGGAGTTGGTTTGAGTTTGAGGTTGGTTTGAGTTTGAGGTTGGTTTGAGGGTTGTTGATAGTGTTGAGAGTTGGTTTGGTTGGTTAAGGAATATTTAGGGCGTAGGGGTTGGTTGTGTGGTAGGGTTAGTTTATTTTTGTTGTTATGATAATTTTTATATAATTTTTTTTATTATAGTTTTGTTATGTTAAAAGATGTAATACTTGGTCAAAAAGCGGAGCTAAAAACTGCTTCCGGGAAGCCTACGTTGAGCGCGACATCAAACGTATTGGGACGACCATAACCTAATAAAAGCCATCATGGGACCCCGCCGGGCGGGAAAATCCTTTTTTGTCCTCCACACCCTAAACCAACTGGGAAAGTTTGGTTATGTAAACTTTGACAATGAAGCCTTAATTCAGTTAACAAACTACAATGACCTCATCGCAGAAGTGATGCAGGTATTTGATAATCCTACCCTGTTATTTTTTGATGAAATCCAAAACCTACCCAACTGGGAACTGTTTGTTAGCCGGCTTCAACGGGAAGGCTACAATATAGTAATAACGGGCAGTAACTCAAAACTACTAAGCAAAGAATTGGCCTCCCATCTAACCGGCAGACACATCCCCACAACCCTCTTGCCGTTTTCATTTAGCGAATATTTAAGGGCAACACAACAAAATTTCAAAGAACTAACAACCCAACAGCAACAAACTATGTTACTTGCATACCTTGAGTCAGGGGGTTACCCAGAAACCATAACAAAAAAACTCAAAGCACCCCAATATCTCTCCATACTATTTGATTCCATCATATTCAAAGATATAATTAAACGACACAACATCCGAAAAGGACCCGGCATAGAACGCTTAGCAGTTTATCTGCTATCAAATGTGGCCTCAGAGATTTCCTATCTATCCCTAGCTAACGCTACAGGGTTAGCAAGCTCACTAACAGCGCAAAGATACTGTGGTTTTCTAGAAGAAGCATATCTTGTGTTTCCAATAACACGGTTCACGTATAAGACCAAATTGGCAGGACAGAACCGAAAGATCTACTGCTATGACAACGGTTTGATTGCCGCTAAAACATATCAGTCAAGTCCAAATTATGGTCGGCTATTTGAAAACTGTATTGCCGTACAACTAAAAAGAATGGATATAGAAAGAAAAATCCAAGTGTACTATTGGCGCAGTCCCCAGGGTGAGGAAGTGGATTTTGTTATAAAAAAAGGCACCCAGGTGGTAGAGTTGATCCAAGCATGCTATACTATAGAGAGTGCTAAAACACACAATAGAGAAATCCGGTCTTTGCTAAAGGCCAGCAAAGAACTTCAGTGTAACAACTTGACCATACTCACCCTGCATCAAAACGACACCAAAGAAAAAGAATGGTTTGGAATCAAGAGAAAAATTTGCTATACCCCACTATCCAAATGGCTCTTAGAGGAGAACTCAAAATATGGAGATTAAAGAGTTAGAAGACCCTTGCGCCGTAGATTTTCAGCTTGCGCATGGGTATAGCGCCAAGTTACATCACCGCGGATGTCGCTTTGAAAGTCCCAAGGAGAAATAATAACTATATCACTTTCACGTATCCATACGCGCCGTTTCATTTTGCCGCGAATCCGACAAAGCCGTTCTGCACCGTCTTGACATTTAACCATAATACGATCAAACCCCAACAGCTTTGTAACTACACCTAAAACTTCACCTTGGCCGGGGTAGACCATTTCGCTAATCGCTCCTTCATTTAATACTTTTTTCTTTCCCAAACAAATGCCTCAATATCAGACTGTGTACAATAGCTTTTCTCACTTATATGCATTTAACCCTATTTAAAGTTAGCAAAATAAAAAAAGGACACGCCGGCTTAGGGTGAGAGTTTTTTATTCAACCCCTCAAGGAGTTCTTTAGCATAATCCACCCGGATTTTGCGTTCTCTAACCATCTGCTCCACAACCACATCAATTTGGCTCCCCTGAGCACCGGCAGTTACAGCAATATTTCGGGCATGCAAAGACATATGACCACGCTGAATACCCTCACTTGCCAAAGCCCGAAGAGCACCCAAATTTTGAGCCAACCCAACAGCGGCTAAAACTTCTGCGAACTCGTTAGCAGATTTAACTCCAAGAATTTTCATGGCAATTTTAGCAATAGGATGAGTTTTTACCGCACCCCCAATTAAACCCACCGCCATAGGTAACTCGATTATGCCCTCTAGATCCCCCTGGCTATTTTTAGTCCACCGCGAAAGTGAAGTATAGGAGCCATTTAGAGCCGCATAAGCATGGGCACCAGCTTCGATAGCACGATGATCATTACCCGTTGCCAATATAACCGCTATAATACCGTTTAACGCACCTTTATTGTGTGTTGCACCACGATAAGGATCAGCAGCCGCAAACGCAGAAGCATATGCAATACCCTCAACAACCGCTTCGCCCCCCAAAACCTCCTTTGGAACAACACACCAAGCCTTAGCAAGACGTCTAGTAGCTAAATTAGAGATTATACGCAAATAAACCTGTCCCCCGGTGAGTTCCTCAATAAGAGGCGCTATAGCTTCAGCCATTGTGTTCACTGCATTAGCACCCATAGCATCCCGACAATCAACATACAACTCTACAATAAGCATTGGCCCCAGGGTAGTTTTGATAATTTTGGCATCTAAGTCCTTAGCGCCGCCCCCAAAAGAGTTCAAAATAGGATCCTGGGCATTAGCTTTTTTTAATAATTCATCTTTGGCAGCTAAAACGGTCGTATATGCATCATTAACGTTTTTTAGTTTGGCTACTTGTATTTGTCCAATCATAACAGGGGCAGTGCTGCTTGTGTAGAAGCCTCCGCCATCGCGCACCATCTTGGCAGCATAACTAGCAGCGGCAATTACACTTGGTTCCTCGGTTGCCATGGGAATAAGGTAGTCTTTGTTATTGATTTGAAAATTAACTGCAACGCCCATAGGTTCAGGGAAAACCCCAATAAAGTTCTCTACCATGTGGTCGCCTACTTCAAGGGATAAGGCGCTGGATTGTTCGAGTTGATGTTTTTCTTCAGGGGTTAGATTTGCAAATTCTGCAACAAGAGCTAAGCGCTCTTTGGGCGGCAGTTTATAGAAACCTGAGAGCACAGAGGTTTTGGTCATAGGTCATTCCTTGGCTGTGTGTAGAGATAGTTGCGCTGGGCTTTTTAAGCTTTAGCGATTAACAATAACGGTTAACGCTCCAGAGATATCAGCGGTTTTAGACACTGGGTTTAACAAAATTTGAATATGGCGGTTTAAGTGAGATATAGGTTGAATATGCTTTTAGCTGAGTAGTAGAGAAAAGGTATATGCAAGCATAGATCTAACAAGGTGTATTTGGAATCGCTAAGTTCCAAAGAGCGCTATGGAAATAAAGGTTTGAAATATTGATGGTTAGGAGCAAATGTAGTGAATTTAAATAATTTTGAGACGCATTGTGGTAGAGGGATTTTAGAGCGCGGGTTTGAGTATTATAGATTAGGCAACATTGTTTCTTTAGAATATCTGGATAAAAAATGGATAGCTAAGGTAGGGAGCAGTGAGAATTACACTGTTATGGTTAAATTTGCAGTGAACGATGAAATTTTAAAAACTAGCTGTGACTGTCCCTATGACCAGGGTGACTACTGCATACATCAAGCAGCAGTTTTTTATGCGTTAAAAAATAAAGGACCACCCCACAAAAACACTACCCGTTCTACAAAAGAACACACCTTAGAGAAAACCCTAAAAGAGCTCGATAAACAAACCTTGTTGTCAATTGTGCTGGACTTAGCATCTAAACACAAACCCATACGTGAAGATCTTCTATTGCGATATGTTAAAAATCCAGATGCTGCCGAAGCGGCGCGTATTATTTTGCAGCGTGCATTTAAGGGTGCAAAGCAAAGAGAAGCGGTGGATTATCGTAATGCAGATCAAATATACACTGGGACAACGGCAGTAGATAATATGATAGATGATAAAATATCAACGGGGGATCTTAGGTCTGCGGTGCAGCTTTGTGTTTTAATGTTAGAAGAGCTAATGGATTTAATGGAGCAGTGTGATGATTCAGATGGACATATTTGGGAACTAATTAGCGAAACTATTGCCCAAGTGGGACAAGTGATTTTTGCCATACCCGTAAAACAGGAAAAAAGTGAGGAGATTTTTGATATTGTTTTCACTCATGCACGAAATTCAATCTATCATTCATGGCATGATTGGCAAGAAGAGCTGTTGATACTGCTGATAGGGTTTTGTGATAACCCGGTAAATCGGGATAAAATGGAGCGCTATCTAAGTCAACAAGTAACGCCTGGGAATAGTTGGGGGAAACTTAAAAAAGAACAATTAGAGAAAGTGCAATATGCACTTATCAAACAGTTAAATGGAGAAAAGGTTGCTGTTAGATATGCTGAGCAGCATTTAGATAATTCTGAGTTTAGACGTATAGCTATTGAGGCGGCTATATCAGGGGAGCAGTTTGAGAGAGCCTTAGAGTTGTGTTTTGAGGGGGAACAAAAGAATGCTTTGAATGTAAAGTTGGTGCGTGAGTGGAAAAAATTTAGATATGAGGTGTATGAAAAAACCAAAGATGTTCAATCTCAAGCGAGTTTGGGGGTAGATTTGTTGTTGGAGGGCGATTTTGATCATTATTTTTCAAAATTGAAGGCTTTGCATAATGATTCTCAGGAGCAGTCAAATTTTGGGGGAGTTTGGGAGAAATTTAGGTCTAATACACAAAGCAACAACCACCTCAACGATCGGCAGAAAAAAAGTTAAACCTGAATTTTAGTAGGACACACCAACATCCATATTATGAGTCATTTAGATATATTGTTTGAATATTGAATCATATTTTGATATAAATTGTAGGTATATTTAAAACTGCTTTGCATCCATAAACTACACAATAGATAGCAACAGGTATTGGTTTAGCAGTAGTCTGTGAAACTTAAAAATTTATGTACCACCAGCATAATGATTTGAAAAACTATAAAATAATCAAACTACATAGCGGATAAATGTGAAAAAAAGTAAACGGCAATGGATATGGGTATATACGCCAAGTAAAATAAAGTTTGACACCCCCAAACTGTCCGAAAACTAACAAAAATCCCAGAAAACAAGAAAAGAACTGGTTTTCTCTGTCCATTTACGCCAAAAACACGAAAATTTCTAGTTTTTAGACAGTCTCCCCCACCAAAGAAAAAATCATAACCCAAATAGAAGAAATCATCCAAACAACCAAAAACTCAAGCAAAACGTATCCCGGATAGATATAAAGGCAGCCGAATATATCTCTACAAATTAGTTGAAGTTAACCCCAAAGGAGGCTATGCTTCAAAACCACTCACATATGACAAATATTGTGAGTTCATATATGCGCGTTTAACATTAATGATGAAACTACAACAAAGTGCAGCACTAACTAGCAACGTCACACAGAACAATGGATAACCACGCATAACGGCACACTCCAAGAATGCCTCGCATACATCGAAAAAGAAGACAGCCACTAAACACAGCACTAACCCGTAAATTTCCGGTTTTAGGGATATATAGCTCATCTGAAACTGTGGTTTTGAGCTTGAAATTGAAAAATATAGTTTTTTTACCCGTTTTTGTGAAGCGATCTAGAAATTAACATATATACCCATTTAGATATATATGTTTGATTTTTTTTGTATTCAAAATTCGATTTAAAACCTCAACATTAACCAAAACACAATACACATTTTTCTTAAACAGTAAAAAATAATCACCAATTTTACTGACTATAATACAAAAAGACATTAATACATATTCCTTAAAAACCGAAATTTACGGCTAAACACAAACCTCACCACCCACAAAAAATAACACCACCAAACTGTCCAAAAACTAACAACCCCCTTAAAAAACAAGAAACCCCCCCTTCTCCGCCCGTTTACACCAAAAACACAAAAATCTAGTTTTTAGACAGTCTCCCACACAAACCTGAATCCACCAAGACACCACATAAAATTTTCCACCCCCTAAAGAGTTGTTTGCCCAGACTTTTGCGGCATAGAAACAGCAAATACCCCCAAACGCCGGCTGATTTCACGAGCAAGAGCCTCCCCATCACTTCGAAAATTATCTGTAATAACCTGTTTAGCATGCGTTTGACGCACATACTCAATTAACCCATCAAAATCACTGTGATCACTTAACGCAACAAGATATTCATGCGCACCAATTTGACGACAAGGCTTTTGGAACTCCCAACCACTTACACAAACCCGTGCATTACGCAACCCAACATGTTGACGCTGATTCATATGATAAAACGCAACACAGGGCAAATTACCATCTAAGAGTTCCCGACCTTCACTATCAGCCGAATAAGCAAGAGGACCAAGAGCCATACCATGCGTTTCACAAACTTTAGTAACTTCATAAACCAACTCAGGCATAACAAAAGGCACCTGCACCTCAGCATCCCGAAGAATCTTCATCACCTCTTGGAGCTTACCATGATAACCAAACACATAAACAGTCCCCCCTCGAAGCTGTTTTTCAATCAGTTCCACCAAAAGAGCACGCACATCCACCTCAAAACTACGTCTACAAGAAGGACGCCCATACGTAGCCTCTACAACCAACACATCACAGCGAACCGCCTGCGTTCCCTCTAACCTAAAATCACCTGACCAAGCAATACGAAGACCCCGCGCATCTTCGACAAGTACCTGAGCAGCACCCAATATGTGATCAGCCCTAAACAAAGTGATTTTTTCGTCACCATAATGAAATGATTGATCATATTCGAGTGTGTAGAGGGTTTTGTCATCAAGTTTTAAACGGGGATTGAGAGTTTTACAAAGATCACACGTGGCTTTAGTCATCAAAACTTTTTCACACTGTTTAAAACTTTTGCGCAACCCATAGAGATGATCAGCATGAGCATGCGTAACAATTCGAATGGGACGGGGATCAAAAGCATCACAAGCAACACTATCACCTAAGAGAATTGCACCACTCTTAGTTATCTGCGCCCGCTCTGCCACACCTTAACCTCAACTAGATTTTTCTGTCAACCACTCAATGAGCTGCTGAGGATTACTTGTTTTAATTATAAAATGCAAAGGCCCAAGGGGTGACTCATCAATTTCCTCTGAAAAAGATATATGACCAGCATAAGCGACCTGTTTATTTAAATAAAAAGTAAGAGTCTCAGCACGGGTTTTTTTGAAGAAAAATTTTCGAGCCGCATCACGAATACAATCATTACGCAAAAGATTACGGAGTTTAATCAAAGAATTCTGGCCCTTCGCATAAGCAACCAAACGACTACCTCTTTGTGCAGAACTAACCCGAAAAGTTGCCCCACCCAAAACATTACTTATAGCTAAACAAACCTTCTCCTCAGTCTCAGTGAGATTAATATCAGCTTCCACAAAAATCTCTACTTCTTCAACCATAAAGTTTCAATCCTACTAAAATTTTCACGCATTAAAGCTTTAAAGTCCTCAATACTACGATCATTGACCACTATTTGCTCTGACATCGCCACAACATTACCCACACCAACACCTAATTCTCGATTATCCCGCTCAACAAAACCCTCATAGGTAGTTGGATCATCACTTCGCCCCCGCCGTTTAAGACGTTCAAACCGTGTTTGAGGAGGAGCATGAACTGAAATAAGAGTAAAAAGAGCAAAATGCGCCCTAAATATATCCACTTCAGAAATACTACGCAACCCATCGATAAGTACACACCCACTTGACTGGTTCTCAATTTTTGGAACACACTTTTGAGCAATTACATAATTACCACTTTCAGCACGAAGCGCAAGCATAACTGCACCTATGTTTTGAGGCGTCGGCTCCAATCCACGTATACGCGCCTGCTCCCGCACCACATCACCCATCGCAACAATATCATAACCCATTTCACGTGCGGTTTCCACAACCAGCGATTTACCTGAACCAGGCATACCACCCAAACCAATAACCAATTTGGCAGAGACCAACAAATTTACCTTTGTTGTATAACAACCACGCCCCATTAAAAAGTATCCACGCCTCCACCAAAAACCGCATCCAAATCAACAACCACCACTTTTAAACCAACCAACAGCAATCACAGGCAACAACACAGGCTTCATAGAGTTGCTCATCAGCCAATTAAAATCACCTATATTTAACAAAATAACATCACATCCCAGGTGAGTAGTGTAAATATTTTTATTGATGCCTGTCCACTCTATGAGTCACATAGACTGGTGGGGTCGTAGTCTAGACAGGTATGACGATGGGCTCCAGAAAGCAAACACACACGGGTTTGCTGACTCCGCAAGGAGAATGACGAATCTCTGGAGCGGTCATAGAGAAACCCGTAAAGAATCGACTATGGCGGTTCTTGGGCAAAGGTCGTCGGTTCAAATCCGGCCGGCCCCACCATACCACAGGTGTTACTACTAAGCAGGCAGTTTTTGTGTAAACACTTAGCACACAAACACTAAATAACATAATTCAACAAAACCCAAACAAAAAACATATCAACTTTTATAACACAAAAAAACAACATATAAAACTTATCTAAACAAACAAAAAGATTTAAACACTACAACACACACTTATAAAAATGCAATGTCAAAACAAAATAAAACTCTAATGCTGTAAAATAAACAACTATATGAAGAAATCAAAGCACTAACCGCAGAAAACCACATCCTAAAACAAAAAATAACCACCAAAAAAACAGGTTATTCGTCAAAACAGGCAGGTAAGCACAAAGTTCCCCAACAACGTAACAAACATATAGAACAAAAAGAAAACAAAACAAAATCCCAGAAACCGCCCCAGGATTCTCCAAACCCCGGCAAATAGCAAACATAACCCAAACAAACCAAAAAATAACGGTTATTCGTCAAAACAGGTGGGTAGAGCCAATAAGTTTCGTTACAGTATAATGTTATATGAAACATAAGGGAAAACATAGCAAGCTTGAAGAAAGAAGAATGAGCACACCCACCTAAAATAGTGAAAGACCGTTTTAAACGCCATCATCCATAAGGACTATTCATATTTTACCCCAATTAGATTCGGGTTTATGAGCATCAAGTGATTATTTCAAACATGGCTAAATTGCCCGAAGACGTTAGTTTTAAGGAGCTTTTAGTGTCTCGCAGATCTTTTTTGCACAATCCCTGTGTTGCTACGGTTTTTTACTATAGCGGGCAAATTAAACGATGAGGAGAGGAATTAATAAGATAAAAACCAAGTGTAAAAAGGAGGACAATTTTAAACCGCTTTTCAGAAATAAAGGCATTTTATTTGAAGTTAAATTTGTGCCCAACCAAATTTATACCGACAAGAATGGCGGAATAAATGGCGGAATAAATGGCGGAATAAATGAAATCCAAACAATAGGGGTAATTAGGGAAAATCCAGCAGTAACTGCACAGAAGCTTGCTGAAAAAGTAGGCATTACACATCGTACTATAGAACGGAATTTGAAATTCTTAAAAGATAACAGCACCATTGAGCGTGAGGGAACAAAAAAAGGTAAGTGGATTGTAAAAAATAGAGCTTATACGGGAGATATTTTCTTTCCGCGACACATTTATTTCACGTTAAAATTTTGCGCATATTATGATGATGACATGCAGTATCTTACGGACGAAATTCTTTGTAAAATACACAAAAAATCAAACCAACACCCCAACCAACACAAAACCACAACCAACCCCCAAGCACCAACCCAACCAACAAAACACAACCCCCAAACACAACCAAATAATACAAAAAACAACCCAACACCCCCAATCAACCCATGCAACCACAAACACCCCAACAACAAAAAACCCTGCACAAAACTCCACCAACCAAACCCCCAAATTGTTCGAAAACTAGCAAAAAACCCAGAAAAACAAGAAAAGAACCGATTTTCTCCGCTAGTTTCCGCCAAAAACACAAAAAATCTAGTTTATGGACAGCCTCCTCCGAAGCACCCCATTAGTAAACCCAAAACACACACAACCCCACACACAACATCCAAAACACGACAAAACAAAACAAACCCAGCCACACACAGACCCCCACACGAACAGCCAAAGACACCACCTCCACACCACACACCCCACACTGGGAACAACAAACCCCAATATAAACTCCAAATAACACCAATAAACGCAACCATACACAAACGCAAAACCCCTACCATAGATGATCTTTGCATATGAGCAAACTTTTTCTCTGCAGTTCCACCTCTGTGGCAACCTCCCGGTAGAACAAAAAACGTACATCACCACGTGATTTCAATTCACAAAATTATACCTACTTTATCATACATTTTTATGGAAGCCAGCCATGATGCCCAACACGCGTTCCCATAATACGCGTATTAAAATTATTGCCCACCTCATCTTATAGCGATCATCAGTTTTGTGTCCCAAAAAAGGGTCTTTCGCTATTTCAGGTGGATAATCTCAGTGACTTTTCTTTCCTTTCAACAAACAACAACAGTTCCTTCTAAAAACTTATGCATACCTTCCATAGGTTCCACACAACTACTAAAGCGTAACAAAGCTTTGTCCTCACCCACCTGTTTTGACGAAGAACCCAAAAAAGTCGCCACATTATCACATTTACCCTAAAAACCTACCAAAAACCCACCCAAAACGAATTCATAATTGAGCTCGATGAAAGGGGCATTTTTAGGTTCAAAAAAACAAGGTCTGGATGTGGCAGGCATATTATCGAACTACCGGAGCATTGGTTGATTGAGGATATAAAAACCAAAGCGCCCAAACACTAAAAAGTTGACCGGTTATAGGTTTTGTATGTAAGGTTTTCTTTGCGAATAATTGGAAGGTATATGCAGAGTTGATTTTGCCTGTGTTGTTAGTTCAAATAGAGGTTGAGACGTATGGGTGAAGGGAAATAATTTTGTCAGCCGCTTGGTGTGGGGAATTTGTTGGAAGACTATATGGTTTTTGGGAGTTTACATGATTGGTTGGCTGTTTTTTGTTTGTCCGTTTTCATGCAGGGTTCTTGAGAGAAAATCTGAAACCTTGTGTGTAACCCTTTGAAATGCACTCAAAATTAATTGATACCCTTATATAATGTGAACGTAATAAAATAAAAAAGAAAAAGAGGATGAAAAAAATGAAAGCATCACCCTATTTAATTTTTAACGGCAACTGTGTAGAAGCAATTAAACTCTACGAAAAAGCCTTTAACACAAAAATTAATTACTGCAAATACAAAGACACACCTCCATCTGAAAACTACCCAATACAACCCGGCACAGAAGAACTTGTTATGCACGCAACCCTCTTTCTTGGAAAAAGCACCATCTATCTTTGTGACACAACACCCGACAATAAAACAACGTTTGGCAAGGGTTCTTTTGCCTGCGTCGAACTTGATAGTGTAGAAAATGTAAAAGCGGCATTTGAGATTCTAAAAGAGGGAGGCAAAGTGTTTTGTGAGGCACAGGAAACTTTTTGGAATAAATGTTATGCCGAGCTTGAAGATAAGTTTGGACTTAAATGGTCCATCATGATTGAGGAATGTACTTGTAGTGATGAATGCGCCGGCGGGTATAACCCAAAATGCACGTGTACTACTTGTGGATGTCAAGACAGAGAAATGCCAAAGCCCTGAGTTGAACTATAGATCTTAGCCCTAATCATTGACACCGATGTTTAGTGTATGAGGTTAAGAATTTGATTTGGGCGTTTAAACCACACCGTCGCAGACAAACCTACAAAATACGTATCCACCGTTAAACGCTAATTGACTGGCGGTTAACGGTTTTTAGGTTTCTTTTATTACTTAGTCACATATCCGTTTGAAATTCAATTTTGTCATAATATTTCATTATATTCTGAATTCTTATCAAAGTTGTAGTATTCAGGGTGAGAATTATTTGTCAATTTTTGCGTACATACAAACCAGCGCTCCGGCTTTGTACGAAACGACAAATACTTACACACAAACCCCTATTTTGACCCCAAATTCAATAACAGCAGAATACTTCAAAATAATTTATCAGGGGAAATTATTTGAAAACTTAGACTGTACAAAAAGTCAAAAACCAATAGCACTAAACACTACAGACAACACATATCCCCTCATCTATTGCTGTATGTAGTGGCCTTGATGAATTTTATCAAAGTTTCGCGCAGTCTGAACTATAATTTTCGTGTTTTATCGAAAACAAACAGAGAAAATCGGTTTTTCGTATTTTTTAAGGATATGGCTAATTTTCTAACACCCGAGGTTGTTCTGGGTTAGAGGGTTGTTGGATATTAGTTGGGGACTGACTCATAGTTGCATGAAAGGTTATTTGTTTGGTGTTGTCAGACAGGTATGTGCGCGGATATATTTAGCTAGGAACAGTTAAGCGGTAACTTGAGAAAAATCGTGTAAAAAAAGAGCTATTAAATTTGGGGATATGTTAAAACCACCTCAGATATGCCTCAGATTTACTTGCTAAAAACTGTTTGATCTCACAAATTATCACCGAACTGTTCCTTAGGGTGTTGTTATTTGGAAGTTCAGATTATTTTTTGGGTAAGGTTAAATGTTAGGGTAGATTAATGTAGTGCGGTATTGTTGGGCTCATTAAACAAAGAGAAATTCAAGAAAAAAGCGCCGCGATTAATCGTTATAGCACTGGTCATCGTTTTGTGTGTTTTTGTATTATTTGAGATTTTAGCGGATGCTCTAATTATGGGTGTTCCTCTTACGAGTACACCTGTTGCTAGTGCAATAATATCGTTTACTCAAGACATAACTCGAACTATTAGTTCTTGGGGTTATACTGGTTTGTTTGGGTTAATGTTACTTGAGGCGTGTTCGTTTCCAATTCCCAGCGAGATTATTTTACCGTTTGCGGGTTATCTTATCTATAGCGGTCAATTTGTCTTTTGGTTAACTCTCACTGTGACAACTGTTGCAGCAGTAATTGGGGCAGTAATTGAGTACTATATTGGTTTAAAAGGTGTCGAAACGCTTAATAAACATCGTATTTTGGGCAGACATTTGTTTTCTGAGAGTCAAATAAAAGTGGCTGTCAGGTGGTTTAACAGATATGGGGTTGTTATGGTTTTTTTTGGCCGCATGATTCCAGTTATTAGAACGCTTATCTCGTTTCCTGCGGGTGCAGTAAAAATGTCGTTGATAAAGTTTGTAATTTATACAGGTATGGGCAGTTTGATTTGGAACATACTTTTGGTTTTTGGGGGGTATTATTTGGGTTCAAGGTATTCAGATATTGCAAACTTTACTGATTATCTAATAATTGGGGTGGTCATAACATTGGTAGCATCAGGTATTGTTTTTTTGTTGAGAAAAAGAAAAAGGAGAAAAATAACTCAGCAAGCAATCAGATATGTTAGTTGAGGGTTTCTATTTTTGGTTCAATCTCGCCAGCTATACCAAGTGTAGCTGCTTCTTGCACCTGGGTCATGCAGTCTACACCGGATGCTTCGTTGAAAGTTTTGTAATTTATTGATTTGAGAAATGCAGCGTCTATGGATACCGCTGAATCCGATGCAAATATACCGATGTCTTGGAATATGTTTGATCCGGGGTTTGGCAGGCAGTCGCATCCTTCAGAGATGTCTTTGGCAAAGTTTATGTAGGATACTTTTTTGGGTTTAAACGTTGAAAGAATGCCATAAGCGGCTGAGGCGAGTGCTTTGGAGAGATTGGGTTTGTTGGTGTAGTGGAGGGCTTTGGTGGGACACACAGAGATGCAAACAGGGCATCGCATGCAGTCTTTGGAGGTGATGGATGCTTTGCCATCTATGATATTTGGGAGGTGAAATGCGCAAGCGTCTTTGCATTTGCCACAGCCTATACATTTAGAGGTGGTGATTTCGAGGCCTATGGTTCGGTGTTGGCGGAGTTTGCCTGCTTGGGGAGTACAGCCCATGCTGAGGTTTTTTATAGCTGCGCCAAATCCGCTTAGTTCATGTCCTTTACAGTGACTGATAACTATCATGGCATCGGCTTGGATTATGGCGCCTGAGACTTCAATTTCGTTTAGAATGCCTTTGGTTTTGATGAGGGTAAAGTTTTCGCTTTTTAATCCGTCAGCAACTATAAATGGTGCGAGGTTAAAACCGTTTATTAGGGCGGTTTGCATGTGGTCAACTGCGTTGTGGCGTTGGGCCATGTAGTAGGTGTTTGAGTCGGTGAGAAAGGGTTTACCGCCGCGTGCCTTGATTTGGCGGGTGATTTCGTGGACAAAAAAGGGTTGGATATAGTTGGGGTTGCCCAGTTCGCCCACGTGCAGTTTAACGGCGACTAAGTCGCCTGCTTCTATGCAGTCAAATGTTGTTGCTGCGTCATAGAGACGGTTTGCTTTTTCAGATAAATTATAATTTTTATCCCAGGGTAGAAAGTGCACTGTCATGATTATGCCTCAAGTGGTTCACAGTTATTGCATAAAAAAGCGGGTTATTTAAACTGGAAGGTTGGCCATTGGGATATTGTATAGCATAGGCGGTTTTGGTTTTGCATCAGGCTTTAATTCAAGTGGTTGTAATATAGAAATTAATTTTGAAAAAATACTGCATTTATTTGTTTTTAGAATAAAATATATGTTTATAATTCTTATTTTGAGTTTATGAGGTATTTGAATTATGTGGATGCGGGTTAGTTGGTTGTTTGGTTATCTGATGCTGTTTTAAGGAGTAATTTTAATGGCAGGGATTGCAAGTCCGCCTGTACATAAATAAATACATCACTGAGCCGGTATAATCGCAATATATCAATGGGGTTTTTATGTTTCTTTTTTACATTGCACCAGTTTTAAGCTCTTTAAATGAAAAACGCATACAACAAGTCTTATAACATAGGTTAGCACATGTAACAGCTGTGTAGCGCGGGAAGCCTCCCCTCCTCTCTGATCACTTACTCACGCTTCCCGCTCTGCACCAGAGGATCCCATCACACACTAAAATCACACATAACACAAAACCCCTTTAAAATAAAAATGGCAACGGCTCAGATATATAAATTCGTTAACCATAAAAAATTTTCGAGAAACAACCAAACAAAAGTAAATTTAATATGACACTACACTCCTCCTTAATTGTTTAAAGTTAAATGCAATCAACAGAGATTAGGTGTAAAAAATGAAGTGGAAAAAAAATATGCTTAAACTATTTGTCCTTGTAGTAGCAACTAGTTTAATGTTAGGTGGAATCTATAGCCTTGTTAATGGCATATATCCCAAAGACAACCCCTCAGAGAACACACCTGAATTGCCAAAGATTCAAATTTTTTCACCCCAAGAAAATACAACCTATCCAGAATTTGGAATTCCCCTAAACATTAGTGCAAATGATGCAGTTGCAAAAATCATCTATAGCATAAATGGAGTTGAAAACATCACCTACACCCAAGACACACAACCCCTCACGCTACTTGCATCAGACCAGCATCAATTAATTGTTTATGCCTTTGATGATAATGACACCGTTGTAGATTGCAAAAATGTCACTTTTACCGTAGAGCCGAAGCATTTAACTTATCAGGAACTCGAGGAAACTGTCAGATACTTTAAATCACAAGGACTAACGGTTGAATCCGTACCACACAGCATCATAATAAAAAAAGAAATTGTAATTTTTGAACATGCACGAGATTTTGCAACATTTATGAACTCACAAGGAGTAACTACAATCCAAAGAAGAGACGAACCCTCATATGTCACCTTTATGGTCACCTTCTATGGCATCCAGCCAACTGTACCCGAATCATTCTCGCATATGACAATACCCTATAACTCCTACGGGGAATACTTAGCGTCGGTATATTATCTTAGATTCAAAATTGATTGATATCTATTTTCACCCCTTTCTTTTACAAAACGCAATCAAAAGGGTACTTAAAATACAAAGACCCAAACTGTTAAAACATCAACAAACCACACAACAACACATAATTCCAACCACACACATTTAGCAATTTACTTGAAAACCACACATATTTATATAAAATTTATCCCAATACAAATATCAGGCAAAAAATAATACGATGTGATTGTTTGGTTTGCACTGTTTGATACCCCCATAAATATCAAACAACACCCAACATCAACTCCTAGAACTATTGGGCTGTTTGAACATACTTGGCACATAGCCGCATCGGGGGTCTGAGCCCAAAATATCTCCGGTATAGAACAACGCTGCTGAACGACAGCCACCACAAAGCACTTTATACTCACAGACACCACATTTACCTTTAAGATTAGCTTTATCTTTGACTTTATTGAAAAAATCACTATTTTGCATATCATCCCAGATCTGTTTTAAGTTAAGCGTTTTAATGTTTCCAACACGGTAAGCATCATTATAACTACAAGGAATGGCATCTCCGTTCTCAGCAATACTTAAGAATTTGCCAAAAAAGCATCGTCCCAAAAAAAAGTGACTATACCAATTTTCAAAATCAGCCATACCCCGTTGCTTGGCAACTCGTGCATAGAAGGGAATGTAGACGTTTATGCCGGGTTTGCCGTTGTATTGTTGGGTTAAATCGTAGAGTTTGTTGCATACCCACTCATATTGGGCGGGCGTTGGGTCAGCTTTGAGACAGTCCGGACTGCTGCTGTAGGGTATCATTCCATGGAAAACAACCCAACGGGCACCAAAGCTGTTAGCAAGCTCAAGCACATGAACCATATCTGCTTCATTCACATTTGTTAGAGCCTCTTTGTTAGCAAAAGTGTAGACCAACACATTTAGTAGCCCTTCGTGCTGGAAACGCTCTATGGCTTGAATTGCTGCCAGATAAGCGCCTTTGCCGCGTAGGATATCATTTGTTTGTGGTCCGCCGTCTATGCTCACAGATATTTTTGTTTTGTTTTTGATGATTTTTTGGATAAGGGGCTCAGTGAGAAGACGCCCATCGGTGATTATACTTGTGTTTAAGCCCTTAGCTGTAGCGTAGTCAAGCACCTCAAAGAGGTCTGTACGCAAAAAAGGTTCACCCCCAGTAATACCAAAAAAGCTAGCACCAAACGCACTGACTTCATCAACTATGTGTAGAGCGGTTTTTGTATCAATTTCATCGTTAACCGCAGGTTTACATGCTGAAACACAATGAACACAACCATTGTTACATGCAAATGTACAACGCCAGGGAACTATGAGTAAAGGACCAGGACTTGTCAAATCTATTCCTCACGGGAGTATGGCTTAACAGGGTATTTAACAGTTAACACAAAACCAACCTTTATGAGCCACACACCAACACAAAAACCGCCCAGCAAAAATTAATAAAACCCTTTTTATCATCATAGAAGCACCCCACAAAATGTTTCTACATCATAAACCAAAAAACAAACACATTTCTTCAACACCCATAGTTCCAGGTTTAGCAGCTACAAAACCCAAGCACCACATCTACAGAGTTATTGCTAACTCGACCCCAATCAAAACAAGACAAACACATAGTAAAAAACACCATGCACCACTTCAAACAACACCAAAAATACAACAAAACAAACACAACAGAAAACAAACACAACAGAAAACAAACACAAATAAAAACAAAAAAGAAAAGAAGTAGCTTAGCGCTACTTTACTTTGTAATCCTCTGCATCAACTACGTTTTCACCAGAGAAACCCTGTTCGGGACCTCCAGTTGAAGCCGGCTGCGGCCCAGCATCTGGCGGGGATTCAGCTTGGCCTTGAGCTTGCTGCTGTTTAGCAGCTTCAGCCGCAGCTTGCTGATAGAGTTTAGTCCCGATTTCCTGCAATACCGCTTGTAGAGCATCAGACTGGGCTTTTACTTTGACCATATCATTAGCAGCTAGAGTGTTCTTTAATTCAGTAACGGCGGCATCGATTTTAGCTGTTTCTTCAGAACTGATTTTGCCTGCTAAATCAGTTTTTGTGCGCTCGGCAGTATAGATGAGACTATCAGCTGCGTTACGTGTCTCGGCTTCTTCTTTCTTTTTGCGATCTTGGTCAGCAAACTGGTCTGCTTCGCGGATGAGGCGTTCTTTTTCTTCAGGAGATAGTTTAGTTGAGGCAGTGATGGTAATTTTTGATTGTTTACCGGTACCACGGTCTTTGGCAGTTACGTTTAGAATCCCGTTTGCGTCTATATCAAAAGTCACCTCTATTTGGGGAAGGCCTCTTGGGGCAGGCGGTAGATCCACAAGGTTGAATTCGCCCAAAGAAACATTGTCAGCAGACATAGCGCGTTCGCCCTGCAACACATGGATGGTTACAGCAGTTTGGAAATCGGCTGCGGTGCTAAATACTTGGCTGCGCTTAGTGGGTATGGTGGTGTTTTTGTCAAGCACTTTGGTCATAACGCCGCCCATGGTTTCAACCCCTAAAGAGAGCGGAGTCACATCAAGTAAGAGCAGATCAGTGACTTCACCTGTGACCACACCGGCTTGGATGGCGGCCCCGATAGCAACCGATTCCATGGGATCGATGCCGCGTTCAGGTGCTTTGCCCAAGATTTGTTCCACAAAGCGTTGGACAAGGGGCATACGGGTCATACCCCCGATTAGGATGATTTTGTCTACTTGTTGGGGTGTGAGTTTGGCGTCTTCGAGGGCTTTTAGTAGGGTGGGTTTAGTTTTTTCTACGATGGGTTGGGCTATGGATTCAAGTTTTGTGCGGGTCAAGGTGAGGTGGAGGTGTTTGGGTCCTGAGGCATCAGAGGTTAAGAAGGGCAGATCAATATCTGTGCTCATAAGTGTTGAGAGTTCGATTTTTGCTTTTTCTGCTGCGTCTTTTAATCGGGATAGAGCCATACGGTCGTTTGAGATATTGACGCCTGTTTGGCGTTTGAATTCTTCGAGGATATAGTTCATGACTGCTTTGTCCACATCGGTTCCACCTAGTTGTGTGTCGCCGCTTGTGCTTAGTACTTGGAAAACGCCTTTGCCAAAGTCCATTAGTGTTACATCATGGGTTCCGCCGCCGAAGCTAAAGACAAGAATTTTCATTTCATGTTCGAGCTTATCGATGCCATATGCGAGGCAGGCCGCGGTTGGTTCATTGACAATACGCATGACTTCAAAGCCGGCGATTTCACCTGCATCTTTGGTGGCTTGGCGTTGGTTATCATCAAAGTGGGCAGGCACTGTGATTACGGCTTTGTTTATTGTACCGCCCAGGTAGGTTTCAGCGTCTTTTTTTATTTTTTGCAGTATAAATGCGGATATCTGTTGGGGGCTGTATTCTTTGCCATAGATATTGGCTTTGTAGTTGCTGCCCATTTTGCGTTTGATTTCAAAAAGGGTTCCTTCAGGGTTTGTTGTGGCTTGGCGTTTTGCAGGTTCGCCAACTAAGAGTTGGCCGTCTTTTGTAAAGGCAACCACTGAGGGAAACATTTTGCCGGCCATTGTGGGGCCTTCGGCACTGGGGATAACAGTTGCGTGGCCTCCTTCATAGATGGCTGCGGCTGAATTGGTGGTTCCTAAGTCTATTCCTAGAACTTTTTGACTGATTTTTTGGGTACTCATTTATTTTTTTCCTCCGTTTTTAATTTAGATGTTTATTTTGGTTTGGTTACTCTAACGATACTTGGTCGTAACACTTTATCGTTAATTTTGTATCCTTTTCGGATTTCTTCAATGACAATGCATGCTGAGGCATCTTCGCTTTCTTCGGCGGTGATGGCATTGTGGCATGCAGGGTCAAAAATTGTGCCTTGTGTGCAGGGGATTTGCGTGACCCCTTCTTGTTCAAGAAGTTTTTTGAGTTTTTTTAGGGTCATTTCGACGCCGTCAATTAGGGGTTGGTTTTTGTTTTGGGGGTTTTTAGCGGCGTTTAGGGCTAATTCGAGTTCGTCGACAATGTCGAGGAGTTCGGTGATTATACGTTCGTTGCAGTGTTTTTTTATGGTTTCGGTTTCGCGGTTAAATCGGTATTTTAGGTTTTCAAAGTCAGCTTGGAGGTATTGTAGTTTTGTTAGGTAGTCTTGGTTGATTTTTTTTTCTGTGTCTAATAGTTTTTTTGTGTCTTCGTTGTTGTTGGTGGGGGGTTGAGGGTTTGTTTTTTCATGGTCTTCTTCCATAGTTTTAACCTCTAGTTGGTAGTTAAGTGACATATTTTTGTGTTTTTGTTGTGTTAGATGGGGGTTGTTGGGTTGGTAGGGCGGGGGCGGGTTCTTTTTGGGTGAGTTGCTGTTGTTGTTCGGCTATGCGGGCTTGTTCGATTAGTTTTTTGAATATGATTTCAGTGACTTGGTCGCCTATGGCTTCTTCTTTTAGTTCGTTGTTGAAGGCATATTTTTTGAATGTTTCGACTATGTCGTTTTTGTCGATGGTGACGTTGGGGTTTGCAATTTCGGTCCATGCGGCGGTCATGACTTTGTGTCCGAGTTCTAGAAAAATGTTGACTAGGGTGGTGTAGTCGATGTCTATTGGGGCGTCTCCTGTTAGGAATCGACCTTTTGTTAGTAGGATTTTTTTGTCGTTTTCGGGGGTTACGGTTATGCTTCTACGCATCCAATTCACCAGGTGTAAATGCACACATGCACCATTTCACCTAATGCACACATACACGGACCCGCTTATAAATCTTATCACCACAAAAAATAAACCAACCAACCACAACAACCACACCTCAAAAAACACCCCCAAAAAGGAAATAACTTAAATCTAAGACCAAACCATTCTATGAAACCAAAAAGCACAAACGGTAAAGCTACATGGCAAAAAAAAGAGACTATTACGAAGTACTAGGCATCCAAAAAAACACCCCCAAAGATGAAATCAAAAACGTTTACAGAAAACTCGCCCTCCAATACCATCCCGACAGAAACAAAGAAGCAGGTGCAGAAGAAAAATTCAAAGAAATCAGCGAAGCATACGCAGTTCTATCAGACGACCAAAAACGCACACAATACGACAACCTCGGCCATGCAGGCTTTGACCAAAGATACACCTCAGAAGACATATTCCGAGGAGCCGACTTTGACAGCATCTTTCGCGACATGGGCTTTGGCGACTTATTCCGCACCATCTTTGGCGGAGGATTTAGCGGAGGATACGAAAACCGTCAACACGGCCAAGACATAGCCTTTGACCTTGAAATCACCCTAGAAGAAGCCGCCAAAGGCACAGAACGCGAAGTTGAAATACCCAGAACCGAACAATGCGACACCTGCAAAGGCTCAGGAGCACACCCAGGCACACACATCAAAACCTGCCCCCAATGCAACGGCACAGGCAGAATCCAAAATATGCGCAAAGTCGGTTTTGCCACCTACATGCAAGTCACCGCCTGCCCCACATGCAAAGGCAGAGGCAAACACGTCGAAACCCCCTGCAACCAATGCCACGGCTCAGGCTTAATGCGCAAACGCCGAAAAATCTCCATAAAAATCCCACCCGGCATAGACGAAGGCGCCCAACTCCGACTACGCAACGAAGGCGAAATGACCACCAACAGCAGCGAACCAGGAGACCTCTACGTCATAGTTCACATCAAACAACACCCCCAATTCATACGAGAAGGCGACGACCTATGGCACATAGCCATGATCACCTATCCCCAAGCCGCATTAGGCGCAGACATCACCATCCCCACCCTTGACGGACCTACAACAATCAAAATCCATGCCGGCACCCAAATCGGAGAGGTTGTGGCCCTGCGCGGAAAAGGCATGCCCAGATTCCGCGGCTATGGCAGAGGTGACCTAATAGTCCGAATCGGCATCAGTGTTCCCCAAAAACTCACCCCCAACCAAAAGACACTCTTAGAACAATTAGCAAGAGAATTCAGCGCGGATGTAAACAAAAACCGCAAATTTCGGCTCTAAACCAACAATCAACCTACAAACGCCCCAGTGTCATCAGGCTAAAAAAGTAATTATTACGAAACATTATACAGATAAATAGTACAACCACAATCATTACACACCAACCATCAAAAAACCAAAATTTTCACACATAGAGAGATAAACTATTTTTTTCACAATTTTATTAAGTCAACGTTTCTTTCTGGAAAACAATTTTGCATCTCACCATTCCTTTCCACCCACTCACCACTCATAAAA
>JAISPR010000133.1 GCA_031274765.1 Nitrososphaerota archaeon
CTCTCCCACAAAACATTATACACACAAGAACAAAAAATAAGCGCCACAAACCCCACAAACAACTTATTCCAAGCCCCCACATCACTATGAACCCCCAACCGAACCAACCCAAAATTACACATAAACTACCAAAAACACATCTCCACCACACCCCCCATCCAATAAACATCCAAAACCAACTGCACATCCACCACACAATTACTAACCAAAACCAACCACCCCGACATCACCAACTCTGTCTCAACCACATCCTCCCACACACTAACTGTATAACCACACTCCACCCACAAAGATTTGCGCACAATCAAATATTTTTCAATCTTTGCTCGATACTTCTCATACTCCACCCCCGTAGCAACAATGGATTTCAATTTTGTTATGAGCAAAAATAGTTCATACGTTCATTTAAGATCCTTTGCGGATCAAAAAACACATACACCTCAAGCTTCACACTCTGCTTCTCCCAAACTCTACATTTGTGCACGCCTCGAATGGGATCTCCATTTGTAAGAACTAAATTTTTAAGGTTATCAATGGTTTCGCGTTCTTGTACAATTTGTTCTTTAGCAAAATTATTAGTAAAAGGCACACTGACCAAGAACTGTATGTTTTTAGATGATAGTAGATTGAGGTTTTTTTGGTTGTAAAATGCTTTATTTATTATAAATGCAGTATCAGTTTGGTCAAATAGGGCTTGGAATTTTGCTGTGGTATATTCAAGGGTTGAGACATCACTTAGACTGCTGCTGTAGCTTGTTTGATATATGGATGGTTTGGTGGTTTTTCCAAAGAGCATGTAGTGGTTAGTTTGGGGTAGGTCTTCGTTGTCTCGGTTATAGCTTCATTTGCATTGGGTTTGTTGATTGGAGTAGGAGGATATGGAGGTTTGTTTTGGGTTATGTTTTGGTTTTCTTTTATGTGGTGTCCGGGTTTTGTAGAATTGGTTTTTTTGGGTTTCGGTTATGTTTTTTTGGAGGGGTTTATTTTTTGGGGGGTGGGGTTGTTTGTTTTTGGCCGTGGTTTTGGGTGAGTCAGTTTTGGTAGTACATGACGGGTTTGTTTTGGGTGGTTAGGTAGCTGGTTTGTGTGAAGATGGTGTTGTGGGTTGTGGGGAAGGTGGTTTTTAGGGTGTTTGTGAGGCTTGTTTTTTGGGTGTGTTGGTTGGGAAGTAGTGGGGGTGGTAGTCTTTGGTGTTGTTGAGTATTTCTTTTGTGTGGTTGTGGTTGGTTGGGGTTGGTTTGTGGGTGTGGGTTTGGGTGGGTTTGGGTGGGTTTGTTGGTATGTTTGTGTGTATGTTGTTTGGTCTGTGTTTGGGTTTATTTTTTCGGTTTTGTTTTTTTGTTTTTGGGGTGGTCTTGTTGGTCTTTGTATGGGGTGGATTGGTAGAGGTAGGTGTATTTGTTGATGTGTTGTTTTGTTATGTTGGTCATGGGGTTTGTCTTTTGTGGGTTAAATTTTTTTTTAACCTACTGTGTTGGTTTTATTGTGTTTGTTTTGGTGTTTATACCTTTTTCTGTGGCGTTTGGGTTGTAGGTTAAAATTTTTTCGGGAATTCAGGTTATATATAAATAAAAACTTTACACCTCCACCGAATGATGTACCGTGTATCGATTCTAAATTGTATGACGAGGTGCTGAGTGAAGAACAATGTATGAATATGAGAGTTGAGATAAAAAATATTATGGACGAAAATGTGGGTGTTGTAAGAAAAATAGCTAATTTAGAATCTGCAAAAGAAAAACTTTACAATTTTTTCTTAAAACTTGATGTAATCGATTTTGGTAATGATATCGCTAAAATGCAATTATATAATATGGCTCAGTTATCCATAATTATTATCGAAGATGAAATAAACAGAAAACGCAACATAGAAGCACATTATATGTGATTTTCCTCGCCAAACATATTGAAAAATTTGATTCGTTATTTTAGACGAGTGTATTTGTTGTTCTTTCTCTAATATTACAATTGTAACTTTTTTAAGAGTGGTTGTTTTCTGTGTTGCTGTCGAATTTTGGCATGTAAACGTAATGTATTTGCTATTGTATTTGTAGACAATTCACACATTTATACAGAAATGTATTCATGCTACGCTGTTAGAGTCAAGGAATGTTTATTTTGACAAGGAAATCGCTAGAAACATCATGTATTGAGCAGTAGCTTTAATACTAAGTCAACTAGTTCGGGTACTGTGTCCGTTGAACCCTGAGCGTCATTTCTTTTTGCTTCTGCTTTATACTCTAAGCGACTTCCGTCAGACGAAAATATAATGAATGGAATATCATTACCACTATCACGTATATGCTTTAATAATATGTATCCTTCGCGCGAGCCTTCCTTTCGCCCCATATCAGATATTATAAGTGAATATTTATTATTCTGTATGAAATTTAATGCACGTTCAGTTGATAACGCTAAATCAAACTTCAACCCATAGTTTTCAAGAATATTTCGTGCATACACATTATTTTGTGGACAATCATCAACCCATAATATTAGTTTATTTCTTTGTGTTATGCTAACTTTTGTTCCGCGAACGATACTATCGATATATAGTTGTAAATGTTCGCGAAATGTATCCGACAAAGCATTTTCGTCTGGTATCGTAAAAAATAGGCCTTTATTTTTGTGTTTTTCTCTAAACGCTTGTATCTTAGAATATTGTCCTAAATCAACTTCTGGCAGATGGACAGGCTTGTTGAGAAAATAAAGAAATACTTGTTTGTCCTCATTAAGCATACGTTCTATCTCTTCTTCTGTACCCGAGTCAAAATTTTCGGTTTTTGTGCCAAATCTTGTCCAAAATACAGCGACTACAAAATCTGCTTTATCAACAATTTGCTTGTTTAAAATTTTTTGTGGATGTTCACCAAATTTTGGATAAGAATTGTTTTTCCAACTTATTGTGCGTACCACAACATTATTTTCACGACCATAGAAATTATTAAACTTGTTTATGGTATCTTCCAGCTTATCGACAAAGGGGGCAACATCACTGGGACAGGATATTAGTAGATCATAAACAGTAGCAGTTTTCATAACAAACCTATTCCTTGCTTACGTGTAAACTGCCTGATGTAAATTAATGTTTGTTCTAAAATTACCCTTAATAATATTCTAAAACACATAACTTAAAAACACATCATTATACAAAACATAATTATACATGGCAAAAACCTAGAATATCTACTAAACACCAACCCACATGTGATGGCACTAAATAAACCTGCCCCTGCTCTCTACAAAATATTTAAAACATACATAAGTCTGCTTCTTGCGCGCACCCATATCCCCAAACTTACCCACTCATCACCCTTTATGTCCCCGCTCTTCTATTACACACTAAACTGCCACTACACATCGTTCTCTGGTTAGAGACCATAACCTGAGTGATACAATATTACGCATCCTCTGGTTCTTGCATTTGCGTCGGTGACGCTAGACTCTTTAGAGCATTTGTACCCTCCGCATATCCACTAGCAATCAAAATATCCCCATCTCGAATCTTTGTGTCTGGCCTTGGACGCACACACCGCTCATCACGCTTTATAACCAATACCCACATACCTGTTTCATCATGCACCCGCGCCTCCTTTAAACTCTTATTTATCAACGGCGAATCCGCAGTAACACAAGCCTGAGTGACGGTTTCTTCAGCCTCTTTTATCGTTAACTGTAGAATAGGATGCGGCTCAATATCGCGCAATACAACCTCTGCCATCTCAGCAGCCGCATCAGCAATTTTCTCAGTAGCCATACCCAAACGAATTAAACCCAAAAAACCTGCCGCTTCTTCCTTCTTAAACCCACTTGTTAGCGCCAATAGCTCAAAATGCGTATGCATATCATCCATCCGCTCTTCAAGCCGCTCCACTTCTTCTGCAAGCTCTTTACTATTAAGCATCAAAGCCGAATAAGCCAAATCTATCATCAATTCCGAGGTATCCTTCAACTCTACAAACCGTGAAACAATCTCTTCGAACTTGACCCGATTCTCCGTATCCAGCGTGGTTAGATCACCCTCCGCTAAATCCTTAAATTCCTCTATACCCGACGGCGCCCCACGAGTAATTAAAATATCATCCTGATAAACCCGCTCTTTCTTGTTAGGATTAAGTATCCAATCATGATTACGCCGAATAGCAATTATATCCACTCCCATACTTGCCGCCAAATCAAGCTCACTGATTTGCTTTTCAATCAAACTCGAATTAGGATTCACAGTAACCTTGGTGAGCCGCTCTTCAACTTTCTCAAAAATCTCCCCAATAATGGGATGAATACCAATATTATTCGTCACAATGGTAGCTATATCACCTGCCGCATCAGAGATTTTATCCGCTGACGCAGCCACCGTTGACACCCCAATAAGCTGCTCAGCATCCTTTGGATCCCTTGTCGCAAGCATAATCTCCATCTCAAGCAAATAAGCCAAATTATCCACTCTAACCTCCAAGGCTAACACATCTTCTGCTAAATCTTTATCATTATACAAAGCCGCAGAATAAGCCAAGTCAATCATTAACTCAGAAATATTTTTCATTTCCAAAAGTAATTCTCGAACAGGAATAGGTTTATACTCTACTTTCTCGAACTGATGCAACTTTTAAAGTGCGCCCCACCAAAGAATACGTGTTCTAGCATATTTTAGTTATGCTGCTAAAACAACAGTAACAATGCAATAAACAACGCTATGGTGGTTAGAGCATCCGCTAAGGCATTCACAAGCGGGGTGACAAAATTGTCTGGATCCAACCCGTGTTTAAACGTTAAAATCGAGATGACAAAAGGCACCAACCCAATAGCTGTAAAGGCAATCACATTTGAAACCAGAAGAATTAACAAGAGACTACTCAACGCTTCCACTGTAAAGATACCATTAATTGCCAAAGACAACCCCGCTAAAACCCCAAAAAGAATAAGCGTCGATGCCCAAGCACTTAGAATATTTTTTGCATGATTTTTAATAGCGCCAAGAGTTGGCGATAAAATTCCCAACGTAAGCTTTACTGTAGCTGCAGAACTCACCACTAAACCCGCATCACCCATCATATCAATCATAGCGGGATAGACCGTATAGATTTCCTTGCTGTTGCCAACAATATTGCTTATACCTTTAAGAAAGGTTCCGGTAATGTTTACCATCAAAGCGACTAAAAGTATAGCGGGCAGGGCCTCTTTGATTATTTGACGAAATTCTTTGTCTCGCGCATTTAGTGGCAAAATAAAGAGCGCTAAAAATACATTGATTAAACCAAAAAGAATAAGTGCCCACTGTCCCTCTGAGAAATACAGGTTGAGAACGCCTATATAGATAAAAGTCATAACTATATTGGCTAAAATAGAAACTGCCGGATAAACTATAGTGTCGGAGTCCAGGCTTCTTTTGAAGGAAATAAACGTGACTTTAATTGTTATTAGTGTAATTATCAGTCCCAGAGATAAAGTAGCCACCATGACTGTGAGAATAGCCGGTAACTCGTTTATGGTAACGCCCCAAAACTGGGTTCCAAACAACATTGCAATTAAACTAATGGTTGCGCTTGTTCCCAAGGTTAAAACAATCATGGCTCGGATGAGTTTATAGAAGCTCTTTGTGTTGTCAAAAAAGCGGGGATAAATTGTTCCCAGATGAAGCGCAGTGTTTAGACGTCCTGTTAGCAGACCGGTAATTATGGCTTTTACACTGATTACTGCTGGGTAGAGCGCTATGGCCCAAGAGGTGCTGTCAAAAATATTTAGCTGTATAGCAATCATAAAACCGGCAAGTAAGCCGCCCACGTCAAGAATGCATGCCAGGGTGGTCTCTTTAAACGTTCCAGCGAAGCTTTGAAAGATACCCCCATGTGCTATATGTCTTGCCTCCATATTGTTGCATAGTATGTGAAACGCCTTTTGAGTTAAAGGTAGTGTTTAACAGTGCGATTTTTGCTTGTAGGCGGCTAGCAATCGCAGTATTTTATGAGCCAAGCATCGATACAATACAAACGTGTACTTGTTAAAATTAGAAAATCAGACTGCGCAAAAGTCAAAAAACAATGACACTAACACTACCGACAGTGCATATCCCTTCATCTATTGCTGTATGTAGTGGTTTTGGTGAATTTTATCGGAGTTTTTGCGCAGTCTGAAATGTCAAATGTAGAGCAAAATTACTTTGCAGTGTCTTCTATAGGCATGAGTGTGGGCGTATCTTATGGTTATAGAGCTTGGTCGGAGACTGTCTAAACTAGACTTTCCGCGTTTTAGCGGAAACAGTCGGAGAAAAACAGTCTTCTTGTTTTTCAAAGCTTTTTGCTAGTTTTTGGACCGTCTGGTGGGGTTTGACTTGTTGAGGGCGGTTGATAAACACACCACGGATCTTCTGTTAAGTAATCTTTTTTCTGTTCTGATGGCATGTGAAGATCGCCACAGTAATCAATAAAGTCATTAGATAGCCCATACGCACGGGCTCGACACCCCCCACAGATTATTTTGTACTCACAGAAGCCACATTTACCTTTGAGACTCTTGGGATTGCGGAGATTTTTGAATATCTCTGAATTAAACCAGATATCTTTGAAGCTCTGTTCACGTATATTGCCCAGTTTGATTGGTAAATAGGGACAAGGGGTTATGTCACCGTTTGGATAGATACGACAATAATACATGCCGGCGATGCAACCTCGGATCCATTGCCTCATATCCAAATTCATGCCTTGTGCAATACGCATAAACTGGGGCGCACAGGAAGGCCGTACGTTTAGACGATGACGGTGAACCTTGGCAAATGTTGTAGTTATCATATCTTCGTATTTTTGAGGTGAAATATCAGTGAGTTTAGTCCCGCGTCCAGTGGGTACTAAAAAGAACAGATGGAAATTTTCAACTCCAATGGATTCAGCTATACTCATGATATCGTCTATTTGGTCATAGTTTTCGTGTGTTAGGGTAGTGTTGACTTGAACAAGAACATTATTTTTCTGCAAAACTCTACAGGCATTAATCGCTCTTTCCCAGGCATCTGTTACTCCGCGAAATTCATCATGCTGGGCAGCTATGTGTGAGTCAAGACTAATGGAAACGGTTGCTATGCCTGCGGTTCTAAGTTGTTTTGCCACAGTGTCATCGATGAGATAGCCGTTGCTTCCCAAACCCATTTTGATCCCTTTCTTAGAACCATATTTGATGAGCTCTAAAATATCGGGCCGCAGTAGAGGTTCGCCGCCGCTTAGCACAAGTAGGGGCCGGCTGACTTCATAGATTTGATCCATTAGTTGTTTGCCCTCTTTGGTGGATAATTCATTATCTAGTTTTCTTTCATTGGCGTTTATGTAGCAATGACTGCACTTGAGGTTGCATTCACGTGTGACATTCCATGATATAATCAGTGGTACAAATTGGTTTGTGTTCTGGGCTTGAGGTGAATAGGCGAGTTTAAGATAATATTCACAAATACCCTCGCTGGCAAGGAGTTTGGGTTGCCAAAGGGTGAAGGGGAATGGCAAAACTGTTTCTAGCATAGCTTTGGCATGAGCAAAACAGAAGTGTTTGCAAAATAGTGTAGTGATTTTGGGGTTAACGCCATATTTTTTTTCTGCTACTTGATGACTGCCATAGATGGGGCAGTTGAGAAACTCCATTTTACCATCCAGATTTTCCATACCCATGTTCATGTTGATGAAGTGATCACTAAGCATGACTGCTTGAAGTTTTCCACGTGACATACCTACTTTAAGTGTCACATCAAGTGCGATGTTGATTGTTTCTTGTCCAAACTTGTCTTGTACCTGTGACATTACTGTTTCTATTTTTTCTAATCCTTGGGTCTCTACGAGTTCTGATAGTACTAATAACCCTCGAATGGTTTCATACTCTTGAAGAAGCCGCATCAAGCTAATCTGCTCTGCCCAGTCCACAAACAAACCCTTTAATGCCGATGCGGCGCTTGTATCTTTGTTTGTTAGTAATGTCTCTGTCTTTTTTTGTCGTTCTTTTAGGGTTTTGACCAAGGCAATTTTTTCTTCACTGTTGAAATGTTTGATTAAGCCGATTTTTTCTGGTCCAAAATTGAGCGTTATGAATTTCCCAATGAGCTCTTGGGCGTCAGTGTAGAATTCTTCATATAGTTTTGTTAGCAAAACTGTGACATCTGGTTGTTTGATGTCTAATTCGTCAAGGAGTACTTGGGTTTCAGTTTCCATTTTGGTGACCATTGCCATGTGATAGAGTAGTGAACCTGTCATACCGGGATCTGATTGTTTGCTATTCATGGCGCCTGTAAAAATTTGTGTAACTAAATTTTTTGCTGAATTAAAATTTTGATTTTCTATGTCACATATTGCTTGGTCAAGTTTTATTTTACGCTCAACAAGTAATTGTGCCCATTTATGGCATTGTCTAGTGTCAAAGTTTGCCATCCTGTTCACCCAAACGCATAGTGAATTGCTGGTTGAGCCTAAAAAAGGTTAGCAACTTTTTACCTGTAACATCCTTTTAGTTTTGATTGGAGTGGTGAAATGTGGTGGTTTGTTCTACATCAAAAGTGGTGTGGATGTAATTATGAAGTGGGCCTTAGGTGTTATTAGTGTTTAGTGGTAGAGTGTGTATTTTGTTGGTGAGTTATTGTGGCAGTTATGTTTTAAGGGTTGTTTTTTGAATCATTTGGATAACGTACACTCGTTTTAGAATCGACAAATAATAATGTCTAGGTCTAGTCAGTGAAAACAAATGTGGTGTTGTTTGTTGATGGTAATTTGTAAACCTTACGGCCGTGGGGTGGTTAGCGGATAATTTGTGAAATTATGTTGTTGGTAAATAATTTCGTTTTAAATAGGGTGTTTATTTATGATGGGTTTGGATTTCATTTTTTGTATGGTTTGCAAGATATTGGTTGATTGTTTTTAGCTGTGTGTTTTGAACAAGCTTTAACTGTTAATTTCTGGTTCACGGACAATTTTGTACCTGTTGTATGTTTGTTACTCTTATTTGTTGGTGATTTTGGTAATTTTTGGTTGTAATTATATTAAATTACTTGTTACTTTAATTCTGTGTCTATTTGTTGTGTATTTGTCTGTGTTTTTATTTTATTTTTAGTTAAATTTTTATAGTTGCGACAATCCTGCTTTAGCGGTGTCATGTCTATCCTGGGATATGTGTGGATTTTATCGGGGTGTGAAAAAATTGCATAAAGCCAACATGCTGCGAGGAAATAACTGCGGCCATAAAAATCACCAAGTCAATTATCCCACCATAATTTTAGGAAATATTTGTCTGCGATTTGTACAGTTTGACAGCAAACTTTATCACGTGATCGAATTAATATCTAACCTATGGGTGAAGGGTATGGATAAAAATACAAGAAATCAGATTTGTTTTATAGGGAGCGGTTTATTTTTGGTTATTTTAGGTCTCTCACTCTTAGTTTTTTATATGTGAACTCCCTTGTTGGTTTGATTGTTTCAGCTGCTGGTTCGTCATGTATACTTTCTGGTATCCGGTATAAAGAAAGACGAAAAAGGGCTGAGCGTACAAAGACTCTAACTGCTGAACAACGAGCCATTATAGTCGTTCCACCCGTTTTATAATCACTCTGCTGGGTATTGTTATTTTTTTTAGTGGTTTGGGGGGAGTTATTGTATTGTTTATGCAGTTTGAGTTGTGTTACCTGGTGTTTGGGTGTGGTGGTCGTTGGTATGCTTTTCTTGCTTGTGGCAAGGTTTTTTAAGGATTACTTTAATGACAATGTTTGAATCTGCAAAACAAAAATTAAGCCAAACATTTAATCGCCACATACACAACCCGCCTAATTTCTTGGATCTATATGGTTTTTGCTATTTTAGGCGGGTGCACTCATCCTTTCTTCTTTAAGCTTCTATGTTCTCCCTATGTTCAATACAATATATTGCAACGAAACTTTTTGACGCTGCCCACCTGATTTGACAAAGAACCATTATACACATTGATGGAAATCCCCGAAAAGAACCGATTATAAAAATGCCTGTAAAAATAATCCTTAAAAATATGTACACTGCATAATTATTCATAAATTATACATGGGTTTGTTTAATCGCTAAACGTTGTTTTGAGCGTTTTCAAAACGAACGTATTTATCAAATAGTTCCTACGCGGGTATAAATTTGTGGGAAATAAAACCAAGGAACACTTAACAGCATCTCATAACCCATAAGCCTAATTAAGTCCTAAAGGTACATACCCACAACAAGGGTGAACCATTTGGAATTCAGCTTCGAACTAATCTATGCCTTAGTTGGCTTCTTAGTCATGCTGGGCATACTTGGCGGCATAGGTATTAACAAACCCCGCGGCATGAGCGTTAAAATGTGGTGTGTTGGATATCTTGCCGTAGCCATCGGGTTTGATATCCTTGTCTTGCTGGCTCTATTGGGACAATACACAGAACTAAACAATCTGCTCATCGGCCTATCGGCTGGTGCTGCAACAGGATTAGCCATCCATGTCATGCACCACATCAATGAAGAAGGCGAACATCAACATAACATGATGGGTATCTAGTATTGTCCCTAACAGGACGCTAAAACAAATAGTAACTATTTCTAATTAACACGTACCCTATTCACTTATACATTACAAATATGGGCACTAAAAATAACTGTACAAACATCAATGACAAACTACGCCAACTCTTTGTTTCACTGCAAACCACTTGAAAAATAGCCAACTCATCAACATATGACCGCTAATGAGCAACTAATTTCCCGGATTTATATACATAGGTTGATGGAAATCCATGAAAAGAACCGATATAAAAATGCCTGTAAAATACGCCTTAAACAATATGGCCTATGTATAATTAGATCTAAATTATACATGGGTTTGTTTAATCGCTAAACGTTGTTTTGAGGCGTTTTTTCAAAACCAACGCATTTATCAAATAGTTCCCACACGTGTGTATAAATTTTGCAGAAATTTAGGGAGCAAACCCGCGTTTTAATTTTGACAACATCCACCAAAAAGCCCCTTGGAAACGTTAAAATATCTACGATATTTTCATCCACCTACACAAAGACATCAACTATTGCTAAATTGGGTCCAACCAACAAACGATGAAGCAAACCATTTTTGCTAAACTGTACAATTGGAAAACATGTGGCCATATACATCATGTTTGGAAGAAACATCAAACCACACGACACAACCATCAAAGACTACTATTGAAAGTCATGCCAAAGTTGGCATTAATCAAACTTTTCAAACACTTATTTATAAACCGCCCCTTTCTTAGACCCGAATTCCACATTAACAACACAGATATCTAACTTCAAACCATTGGCTGAGCGATAAAAAATCAAACCCCTATAGACTGCACAAAAGTTAAAAACAAATCTTAGCGCTACAGGATGTATCTTTTCATTTGTTGCTATAGTGCGCTCTTGTGAATTTTATCAGAGGGGTTGCGCCATCTGACTAAAACACATACCCAACAATAAACCCCTTCTTAATTACCCCCACATGATTCTTAGAAAAATTTTAACCTACAAACAAAAAACCCCAAACAACTACTAACAAACAACAACCCAAACAACCCGCAATCAACTTTAACTTCACCAACAAACACCACAAAACAACCCCTAAATTTCTTCTTCTTCAAAAACCCCAAACAAAAAAATAAACCAACCCCCTCTCAACCACAACCCACAAAAATCCACCAACCAAAATTACACACAACCCACAGTTCAAAACCTAACAAAAACCCAAAACAAGAAAACCACTTTTCTCTCTATGTTTCCGACAAAACACAAAAGATAGTTTTAAACAGTCTCATCCTTTTATTTTCTACCTGCCAAACCTGCCTTACTGTTTTAGACAGACGCTATCCTCCCAACATTTGGGACAAAATATTATTAATCTGTCCTCAATAATACTATAATGGAACTTTAACGGGTAAAACAACCTGCACAAACCAAATTACCCAGTTAAATTCCCACAAAACTTTTGGAGATAAATCACTTGCATGTGGGTGCGGATTTTCAAGACGGAACCTGCCATTTCATAGTATGGGCCCCAAACCAAAAACACCTAACCCTTGTGTTGCCCGAAGAAAACCAATATCGACCTATGGACAAATCTGCAGGCGGATATTGGACCCATACCGCAGAAGGCATTGAAGCCAACACACGCTACCTCTACGAACTATACAACAAAACAAAAACACCCGACCCCGCCTCACACTATCAACCCGAGGGCGTCTTTGGAGCCTCCCAAGTCATCAATCACGATGCCTTTCACTGGAATGACCACAAATGGCGCGGCTTAGACCTCAAAGACCTAGTCATCTATGAGTTACACGTGGGAACCTTTACCCCCAAGGGGACACTCAAAGCAATGCAAAGCAGACTAAAAGAGCTTTATGAACTTGGCATAAACACGGTGGAACTCATGCCCATTGCACAATTTAGCGGTACACGTAACTGGGGCTATGATGGGGTCTTTCCCTATGCCGTACACAATAGCTACGGTAAACCCGACGATCTCAAAGCTCTAGTCAATGAATGTCACAATCAAGGTCTGGCGTTAATTGTTGATTGTGTCTACAACCATATAGGTCCCGAAGGTAATTGCTTAAACAACTATGGTCCCTATTTTCCCGTCACACACTTGGGTCGTTGGGGGGCTAATATAAATCTTGATGGTCCTCAAAATGAGGGGGTACGTAACTACTTTCTTGAAAATATTATCCATTGGTTAAGTTGTTATCATGTTGATGGTATACGTCTTGATGCTGCCCTTGCTATGCAGGACAAGAGTTCGCATCATTTTCTATCTGAGCTTAACGAAAAAATTCATGCTTACCGCGAAGTTAGTGGCCGAAAAATTCATTTCATTGCCGAAAGTGGTTATAACATTCCTCAAGTTCTCACGCCTCTAGAGGAGGGTGGGTTTGGTTTTGATGCTCAGTGGCTTGATGATTTTCATCATGCCGTTTTTGCTCTGTTAAGTGGTGAGCGTGAAGGTTACTATGGTAGATATGATGGTATTCATGACATAGTTGAAGCTTTAACTGAGGGTTTTGTTTTTTTTGGTGATGATCCTGATTATAGGCGTCGGGAGGGTTCTTATCATTGGATACCTGCTGAGCGGTTTGTTGTTTTTAGTCAAAATCATGATCAAGTGGGGAATCGTCTCTTGGGTGATCGGTTAGTTGCTCTTTTGGGCATAGAGGCGGCAAAGTTGGCGGCTGGTATTGTGTTGCTTTCCTCTTATGTTCCTTTATTGTTTATGGGTGAAGAGTATGGTGAGATGGCTCCGTTTCAGTTTTTTGTTGATTATCAAAATCGAGCGCTTGTTGAAGCGGTTAAGGTGGGGCGGGAAAAAGAGGTTGCTTTTCTACACCGGCAAGGGGTATTGGCTGATCCTCAGAGTTCTGCGACTTTTGAGCGCTCTAAGCTTAATTGGCAAGCCCGTAACACTGAGCAGGGACAAAAAATTCTCTCGTATTATCGTGCATTGATTGCATTACGTAGAACCCATTTGCTTTTTCAGTCTCAAATTGAACGACAAATTAAACATATTTATACGCAAAAAAACGTTTTGATTATGCATAAACAAAACTGTGATGCCGAGGCAGGTGTAATCGCAAACTGCACAAACACTCCAACATCCTACACTTTTCCTCTCGAAGGCGGCCCATATACAAAAGTGTTGGATTCTGCAGATTTTGCCTACGCCGGTTTAGGCCCCACACTTCCAACTTTGGCACTCAAAGGCGAAACACATACCCTCAGAGCCTTTAATTTGGCCGTATTTCTCAAAAACCCTCGGATAGTGAACTGATTGACTAAACATTCCATATGTATCCATGGACACTTCTATCAGCCTCCCCGCGAAAACCCCTGGCTTGAAGATGTCGAATACCAAGACTCTGCCCAACCCTACCACGATTGGAATGACCGCATCACCGCTGAATGCTATGCACCAAACGCTGTTAGTCGTGTTATGGACTCAGAGTGGCGTATTATCGGTTTAATCAACAACTATAGCCGTATAAGCTTCAACTTTGGTCCCACGCTACTCTACTGGATGGTTAAACACAAACCCCAAGTCTACCAATCCATTCTTGATGCTGACAAAGAGAGCATGACTAATTTTAGTGGACACGGATCTGCTATAGCACAAATCTACAACCACATGATTATGCCCCTGGCTAACCGTCGCGACAAAGAAACCCAAGTAAAATGGGCTATCTGCGATTTTGAACTACGCTTTGGCCGATTTCCTGAAGGTATGTGGTTACCTGAAACAGCTGTAGATATAGAATCCCTTGAAGTTTTAGCCGAACATAGTATTAACTTTACCATTCTCTCACCCCACCAAGCTTCAAAGATACGTAAAATCGGCGAAGAAAACTGGCTTGACGTATCCAACAGCAAAATCGACCCCCGATATCCCTATTTATGTCGTTTACCCTCAGGAAAATCAATCACCCTGTTCTTCTTTGACAAACAAGCCGCCACAGACATCTCCTTTGGACATCTACTAGAAAACGGTGAAGCTTTTGCTAATCGACTCATCGACGCTCTAACCACCAAAACCAACGAACCCCTGATAGAGAGTGTTGCCAGCGATGGAGAACTCTACGGTCACCATCACCCCCATGGAGACATGACCTTGGCCTACTGTATTTACCACATCGTTTCCACAGAAACCGCTAAACTTACAAACTATGGCGAATTTCTCGAAAAACATCCCCCCCTATATGAAGTGCAAATAATTGAAAACACCTCTTGGAGCTGCAGTCATGGTGTGGAACGCTGGAGAAACGACTGTGGCGACAACATGGGTAAAGCTGGTTGGCACCAAACCTGGCGCAAACCCCTTCGAGCCGCCATGGACTGGCTCAGAGATACCCTCATACCCCACTTTGAACAGGATGCCGCACAATATCTAACTAACCCCTGGAGTAGCAGAAACGATTACATAACTATAGTTCTAAACCGTTCAAGAGAAAACATTGAAGCCTTTCTCACAACCCATTCAAAGCGGCTGCTAACCGAGACTGAAAAACGCCGAGTTATCAAACTCTTAGAAATGCAACGTCACACTATGCTTATGTACACAAGTTGCGGTTGGTTTTTTGATGAAATCAGCGGTATTGAAACTGTGCAGGTTATGATGTATGCTGCCCGTGTGATGCAATTAGCTGATGAACTTTTCGCTCTTAACTTAGAAGCCAAATATATCCAAATACTTGAAGATGCACCCAGTAACATATCTGAATTTGGTAATGGCGCCAAAATTTATGGTCTATTTGTAAAACCTTCAGTCGTGGACTTTGCCAAAATAAGTGCTCAAAACACTATGCGGGAACTCTTTACTGAAACCATCGTTGCATCTGGGATTTCCAAGATGGCTGATAGCTGTTTTAGCATACAAATGGAAAATGTCACGACCCGTGACGATGGAAAATTTCGCCTCAATCTTAACCGTTCAACAGTTTTTTCCTCCACAACTCTTGATGAACAAACCTTTGACTGTGCTGCTATCTGGCTGGGTGATCACAATGTCACCTGTGGAGTCCAATCTGGTCTGTCTACAAAACAATTTTTTTCTCTATCTGAGCAATTAATAGAATTTTTTGAGAAGGGCCAGATTAATGAAATAATTGTAGCTCTATCCAAAGAGTTTGGACAAAACTACTCCCTAAAAGATCTCTTCAGAGATGACCAGCGCCGTATTCTTGACTATATCGTGGCAAGCGGCTCAAAAAAAGCAAAAGAACTAAACGACATCATTTACCACGACAACTCTGCGCTGTTACGGTTTATGAAAGAAATTCGTATCCTTCCACCCAAACCCCTACAGTTAGCCGCTGAAGTGGTTCTCAACATGGATATAGAACAAATGCTCTCTGCCCAAACTCTGGATTTAGAAAAACTTGAAAAACTCATAGATGACTCCAAAAATCTCGCTGTCACTTTTGACTCCCAACTTCTAAGTTTTCAAGCCAGCAAAACAATCACTGAAGAATTCAACAAACTCGCAAATACACCTCAAAACCTCAAAACCCTAACCAACATAATCCTCCTGATACAAATAATCCACAAACTTCCCCTACAGCTTGAGCTTTGGCAATCCCAAAACATTGCCTATAAAATCGCACAAAACCAATATCAAACCCTAAAAACCAAAGAAGACCCAACCGCACAAGCCTGGATAGCCGCATTTACCACCCTGTGCGAACTAATCGGAATACGCCTAACATAACCACCTGCCGCAACCACTATATAAACCACCCTTCATAGTGCTCTAACATTGTTTCTACCCTACAATTTAATACTCGACTGCACCAATTTTTCAAACTAACCATCTGTTACCCTACGACCACAAACATACAACTATATTCCAAAAACAAACCAAACATAAACTGTGCATTCACAAAACCCAATTATCACACGTAGCTATTGAGCGGCTAGAGGCAACCTCCGAAAACCCATTTCAGAAAACCAAACAACACAATTGGAGGGTTTTTAGCAGATGATTTTTGGAAAAATATGGGTTTTCGGAGGTCGCATAGACAATTTTTCTGGGCATCATTTATGGTGATAAATATGACTAAACATCAGCAACATGATAGCGGAATTCTACTTCACATAACCTCTCTACCTTCTACATTTGGCATTGGCGATTTGGGCCCTGCAAGCTACCAATTTGCCGATTTACTTGCCGACAACAAACAACATTACTGGAGTATTCTTCCACTATCACCAACTCGCCTCGAAGACGGCAACTCACCCTACCAAACAAGCTCCATTTTTGCTGGAAACACCCTGCTAATCAGCCCCCACCAACTCACCCAAGACGGATTTCTACCCAAACTACCCGACAAACAAAAAACTAACATACCCAAAATAGACTTCGCTACAATCTATCCCAAAAAAAACTCTATGCTCCAAGAAGCATATCAAAACTTTAAAAAAACAAAAACCCAAACCTCCGAATTCGAAACCTTCTACAACCAAAACACCCACTGGCTAGACGACTATGCCCTCTATGCCACCTTGAGACAAAAAACAAATACACCCTGGTACAAATGGCTGCCCTCCATTCGAAATCGAGAACCAAAAACAATCACCCAAAAACAACACCAACTAAAAGACGAAATCGAATCCGAAAAATTCTCCCAATACCTATTCTTTAAACAATGGCACCGCCTCAAAACATACTGCAACACAAAACAAATCCATATCATCGGAGACATGCCCATCTATACTGCACCTGACAGCGCCGACACCTGGATACACCCTGAACTCTTTAACCTCTACCAAAACGGCAAACCCCGATACGTCGGAGGCGTACCACCAGACTACTTTAGCAAAACAGGCCAATTATGGGGCACCCCAGTCTATAATTGGCCAAACCACAAAAAAACCGGATTTACATTTTGGTTAAACCGCATAAAACACAATCTATCCCTATATGACCAATTACGGCTGGACCATTTCCGTGGACTGATAGCATACTGGCAAGTACCCGCAAGAGCAAAAACTGCCAAAAAAGGCCGCTGGATTAAAACCCCCTCCCAAACATTTTTCACAGCATTAAAACACACCTTTCCCGCTCTGCCTTTTATAGCTGAAGATTTAGGCTACATCGACGCACCCGTTAAGCAGATAATCAAACAACTAGGCATTCCCGGTATGAGGGTATTACTTTTTGGACTAGACGGTTCTAAAACCAATCCCCACACTCCAATGAACTATGTCAAAAACTCGGTAGCCTATACTGGTACTCATGATACCAACACTGTGCGTGGTTGGTTCACAACAGAAGCCAATGCTAAACAGCGCCAAACCCTCTCCAAATTACTTGGCAAACCGATTTCTAAAAATGATGTCAGTTTTGAAGCTATCAAACTTGTCATGTCTTCTCCTGCGGGGGTGTGTATTTTTCCTCTTCAGGATGTTTTGGGGTTAGGTGCTGAAGCGCGAATGAATAATCCGGGTTATTTATTTGGTAATTGGCAGTGGTGTGTCACAGAAAAACAGTTTTCAACCCTGAGTTTTGTTGCCCGCTAAGATATTTCTGTATAAAATTTATTTGCGCAATTAATGGTGCTTGCTGAATGTTTTTTATTTATTGTCTTGGTGTAACTATTGTTGTTAAGAGTTATTTTTGGTTGAATTTAGCTAAGGCTTAATTTAAAGGGATGCTATACACTCATGGAAGCTACATAAGTGCCAAAGAAAGATAGTGTAGACGTGAGTGAAGCCGAGACTTTTGAGTCCTATAACGAAAAGTTACAACAAAAGTATGGCAATAATTGGTTGGGGCGTGGTAAGTGTACTGGTTTAGAGTTTAAACGGTGGTTAGCTCTGCGGGATAATTTAACAGAAATTCCCTAATCGTTTGCGCAAAAACCCTGATAAAGTTCACAAGGTCACTGTATACAGCTAGATGAGGGATGCGTTATTGTAGTGTTTAATACTCACGTTTGGTAGTTTGGGAAAAAATGCTTTAGGTTTTAGGTGTTATTGGTGTTTAGTGGTGGAGTGTGTATTTTGTTGGCAAGTTATTGTGGCAGTTATGTTTTAAGGGTTGTTTTTTGAATCATTTTGACAAGTGCACTCGTTTTAGAATCGACAAATAATAACGTCTGAGGTCTTTTAAATTATTTATGAGAGTTATTGCGTGTTTTTGATTATTTTTACAACGTTTTATTATTTCTCGAATATTTTTTGAGCATGATTTGATTTTTGGTTGTGTTGGGCCAAACTGCCGAATGTAAGTGTTTATATTTTTTAAAGTAAACGTAACAGTTCACGAATGGTTCATTGAAGCGAGTTGGACTGTAGTGTCCAGAAATTATTTCGCTAGTTTTACCCATATAGATGGTATGGTTAAGTTATCAAATAAAAGCAAGTTGAAGTGGTGTTTACTTCACTATGAAAAGGGGGATACAACAAGCAAATGGGCTGCAAACCATCTGGGCATTTCACAAAGAAGATTCCAACAAATATACAAACAATACCAAACAACCAAAGAAATGCCCAACATCGGGATAGACGTAGGCAGGCCCAAAAAAGAAATCTTGGCAGAATGGAAAACAATAATCAAGCAACAGTATGAAAAAACATGGTGCGGCGCAGTCTATTTAGAGAAAAAAATAAACACCAAACATCATATCTATATTCCCAAACACATAATTCATCAGGTTTTACTCGAATTGGGCTACGCCAGACATGAAGTATCAAAGCAAAAGCGCAGAAAACCCTGGATACGCTACGAACGAACCCATTGTTTATCTTTGGTACATACTGATTATCATTATACTAGTGATGGGCGATATCTTTGCACCATTTTGGATGATGCGTCAAGGAAAGTTTTAGCTGTCGGTGAATTTGATCACAAGACTACGGAGAATGCTCTTTTGGTTTTAAAGCAGGCTATTTGTGAAGGTGAGTCTTGGAATCATCCTGTTTTGGCTGTTCTTACGGATCATGGTTCTGAGTTTTATGCAAATAAGCGTGATGTGAAGGGTCATGCGGCTCATGAATATGAGCAGTTTCTTAAAGATCATGGGATCAAGCAAATTGTATGTGGGGTAAATCATCCGTAGACTAATGGGAAGTTGGAAAAGTTTTATGATTTATACCTCAAGCATCGGGTTAGGTGTGGTAGTTTGGAGGGGTTTGTTTTGTGGTATAGTGAGGAGAAGCCGCATGGTTCTCTTGATTTTGATGTGGCGGAGACTCCTAGTGAGGCGTTTGTTCGTAAGATGTGTTCTGAGGTTTGGTTGGGTTTGGCGGCAAAGTTGTTTGTATGGTGAAAAAACATGAAAAACAAAAAGAATATTAATAGCGAAATAATTTCTGGACACCATAGAAGCGAGTTGGACAAAAAATGATAATATCTCACTACTCGAAGCTGGCAGTTTTCGGTATCAAAGGTTGAATTTCTTGTTGGTTAAGCCGCCCTTTGAATTTAATAAGCGCTCAGGCGTGTTTTTGTTGATTTTTGCGTTATTGTTTGCAACAGTTGTTGCAGGGTCGTCTGTTAATTTGGCGGGTGCGCAGTCCCATCCCGCTATTAAGCCATATCCCACCATAACTATTATGTCTGATGGCAGGGTTGAGGGAACCGATCTGATTCATAGGGACGGAGATGTTTACACTTTAACAGGTGATATTTTTGGTACTCTAAAAGTTGAGAAAGATGGAGTTATAATTGATGGTGCTGGATTTGCGATTAGGGCTGATTGGGATGGTGGGGTGATGCTGAAAAAAGATCCTGCTGATATATTTATGCCGTCTTGTTATGGGGCGGTGGTGGTGAAGAATGTGCGGTTTTGTGATGGGAGCCGCATATTTGCTTCCACACAGGGTAACAAATTTCTTAATAATACCTTTGGAGGCGGTGGTATAGAAATCAGAGGGGGCAATGGTGGTGAAGGGAATGTAATCAAAAATAACGTTTTTATTGACAGTAACTTTGCAATATTTGCCGATATTTCGGGAGTAAGTGATGCTACTGAAAATAATTTCATCAATTGTAGCAAAATATATATTGGTTTATATGGTGGTCTTGTTGATTTTAATAGAAATTATTGGAGTGATTATGAAATATTGTATCCTGATGCTAAAGAAATAGAGCACACAGGTATTTGGGACACACCCTACACCGGTGAACCAGCCGATTTTGGGTTCCCCTTTGTTGACTATAACCCCTTGGTTGACCCTGTGGCTGGTGCTGGAGCCCCTGAGATCAACAATACACCAACCCCTGACTCAACATCATCCACGGCCGATAAAGAACCCGTATCTCTGCTAACAGTGTTAATAGCGGCAACTGTGGTGTCTATAGTAGTTGTTGTGAGCATAGGTTTACTTGTTTACTTTAAAAGACATAAACAAACTCGGGCATCATTTCTTGTGTAATCAGGGCAATTTTACCATCTTCATCATAATTAAAACTTAGCACGAAAACCCCTTTGGGGAGTGAGCGTTCGTTAGTGTAAATGGAATAATCATCCAAATATTTGTTAATACTTTTACTGCGGCACAAAAGGTCAACACTGAGGAGCGTCCCTGCGCTTGCCGCGGCTTATACGGTGAAGCGGCGGGCGTGATGTTCGCCGTTTTTCATTTCACCGGTATGCCTAAAAGCGCAAACCTCGGGAGTTTGAGGGCAGAGCCCTCAGGTTTTCACCCTAAAGAGCACTTATGCGGCAAATCTATCAGCGAAGAATATCATAATCTGACTGTAGGCAAAAGCCCAGTCCTTCACCGGCACAGTCCACTTTTTCGCCACTTCTTTTATCGAAAAGAATACACCCTTTCGTATCGAATCATCGGTAGGGAAAATTGTCTTTGTTTTCGTGAACTTCCGTAACATTCGATGATATGCTTCCACAGCGTTTGTTGTATAAATTAAATGCTGTATTTGTTCAGGATAGTTGAAAAACGTGGTAAGCTCCGACCAATTCGTGTCCCAAGACCGCAAAATTGACGGATACTTCTTATCCCATTTTTCCCTAAATTCCTCTTTTGCATACTTTGCATCGTCAAGATTTACTGCGCCATAAATTTTTTTCAAATCGGCACAGATTTCTTTTCTATCTTTGTAGTACACAAATTTAGTCGAATTGTGAATTTGATGGACGATGCAAAGCTGCTGTTTCGTCTTTGGGAAAATCGCGTTTATGGCTTCGCCCAACCCTTTTAGGTTATCGTGGCAGGTAACGAAAATGTCCGTTACGCCTCGATTTTTGAGGTTGGAACATATCGACGCGTAAAACGACGCGCCCTCATTTTCGCTTGTCCAAATGCCCAAAATTTCCTTTCGACCGTTCATATTAATGCCTAGAACCGAATAAACGCATTTGTTGATTATTTGATTGTCTTTACGGCTTTTGAACACAATTCCGTCAAAATAAATTATCGGATAAATTGATTCCAACGGATGGTTTTGTCACTTGTTCACTTCAGGCAAAATTTTATCGGTAATTTTAGAAATCAAGGTTTGCGGAATGTCCGCGCCGTAAATCTCGCGCAGATTGTCCTCAATGTCGCGCTGACTCATATCTTTGGCATACATCGCCATTATTTTTTGCTCAATTTCATCAGTTCGAATTTGCCGTTTTCCAAGTATTCTCGGTTCAAATGCATCATTTCTGTCACGTGGTACAACAATTTCACTTTCGTCGTAATCGCTGATAATCGTCTTGTGATTGTAGCCATTTCGACTGTTCCCGCTATTGTTGCCGTCAATAGAATGCTTTTCGTAGCCTAAATGTTCCTCCATCTCGGCTTCAAGCATTTGCTCAATCGTTCCTGCGAACAATCGTTTCAGCTTCGTCTGAATGTCCCCCGTGCTTTGGCAGTCCTGCATCAACAGACTGACCAGTTCCATTTCTTTGTCCGTGAGAATGTTTTTTGATGTTTTCATTTGGTAACCTCCATTTTATTTTTATATGGAGATTATTACCATTTACACGAGAGAAAATTCAGCCTCCCCCTTTGTTGACTTTGCCTGTTTTTCAAGTGGTTTAGCGGCTCCGCTCGAATGCTCGGTCGCGCTCCTTCTCTTGTTCAATGAGACGTTCGCGTTTTTTGACTTGTTCGGATGGTTGTTAGGATGTGGGCTTCATAGGGGGACAGTTTATCAATAATCCTTTGGAATTTTTCGTCCGCAATTACATTGAGCCGTCGGTCGATTTGTTCATGTAGTAGTCGGTCGCGGATGGTTTCGGGCGGTTGGTTCATTTTTTCCAATAATTGGTCGATTTCTTGGTGGTCGGGGCGGGTTTCATTTGAGTTTCTGAGTGTGGTATTCTAATTCTATGGTTTCCTGTTTTTTCCTAATTTCCTGTACCCTGACTTGTTTGGCGTTTAAATCATCTTTTTTTATGCGAATTTCTTCCTGTAAGCGTTTTAGTTCTTCGGGTGCTTGATTTGGATCGATGTGGAAACGGTTCTTGAAAAAGTCCTGCGCCTTTGTGATTTCTTGCTCGGCGCGGCTGATTTTCTCGTCGGTATCTTTCTTTTGCTTCAAATCCAAAAAGCGCAAATTCCGCCGGACTTCTCGCAATTGTGCGGCTCGGCTCTGCAAGATTTCAATATTTTTAATATGCTCATCCATATATTCGACGCGATACTCCAACGGCGGCAGGTCACGCTTATCCTCATTATACACCTCTATTAGCGAGATTTTTTCTTTTTCCAGCACAAAATACTGCTTTTTTAATTCGTTCATGTGCTGAGAGGTTTTTTCAGTGTCAAGGGGTGGGTGCATTTTTTCTATGTGTTGTATGGCTTTTTCGGCTTTGAGATTTTTTTCTAATTCCGACACGAAGGATGGTTCGGGTTCTGCTATGAAGGGTAGTTCGGTTTCGGGTTCAAGCGGCTTTTCCACGTATCGCACCGTTTTTTGTGCTTCGCGGATTTTCTGCAATTCTCTTTCGAGCTTCACTTCGTTTGCGATTTTTTGTAGTTCTTCTCTGTGTTCGGTTTTTTCGAGTTTGTGCTGTTTGTGAAAATCTTTTAAATCTTCTACTGGCAGTCTGTGCAGGTCGGCTCTGAGACGGTTTGCTTCCTTTTTGGCTCGTTCCTCGTTGCGTTTTTGGACTTCTCGATTATGATTACCCCGCTCGGTTTGTATGCCCTTTTTCTCCAATGCCGTTGCCTCATAACCTAAGTGTATCATGGGTTCACGGTCAAGCCCCTGCTCTCTATATGAACGGTGGTCTATGCGCTCCTCAAGACCCAACCGCTCAAACACACGATTATTAACATCCGCCCAGCTTTTGCGCCACTCCAAAAACACACCTTTTCCATTCCAATCAACATTTTTCTTCCCAAACCCCTCAGGCGAAACATGGCGCGTAGTCAACATAATGTGAGAATGTGGGGTGCCGTCTCCCTTGTCGTGGATGGAAAAGTCGGCAATCATGCCCTTGTTTACAAAATTTTCCTGTATATATTCACGCATGACTTCAATTTGTTCGTGCAAGTCAAACTCGCGGGGCAGGGCTACAATAAATTCCCGCGCAAGTTGCGCGTCTTTGCGTCTTTCGCGCTTTTCTACCGCATTCCATAGAGTTTGTCTATCCTTGTATTCTTCGGGCGCACTTTCAGGCAAAAGTATCTCACTATGCACCACGCCGCCCTTTCTTGTATAATCATGGGTTATCGTGTCTCCCTCGACATGCAGTCTTTCGCCCGACTGATACGCCGCATGAGCCACAGAGTGTAGTTTTTCGCCCGCACGGTAGGCCGCCGCGCCGACAGCGGAACGCCCCGAACTGCGCCCGATGATGTTGCCGTCAAAATAATAAATCGGCAACGGAGCTACACTCCTATGAAAATTTCAATCTGCGTGTTCAGATAATGCCGTCGATAAAGACCCGACTCATTCGACGCGGTCAGTTTGTACCTCTTTTGGCAGGAAAGTAAAAACAGCTAAAATTGAATACCCTTGCATGTTGCATTTCCAGTAGGCTTTTTTTAACACTATGAGTGCGTTTTTTGCTGTTTCATGTTCAAATTCTCCAGCAGTGAGAATTTTTCGTGAAGAATCATCTAAAATTGTACAAAGCTATTTGTCATTTTTACAATGATGCCAATCAGTATGCACTAAAGATAAGGAATGTTTAGGTTCATATCGGATCCACGGTTTTCTACGTTTTTGTTTACTGGGTTGATGATGGGAATATTTTAGGTTGATTAAGACTTTGTGAATTATTCTGTGGGAGATTTTTATTTTTTGGCGGGCAAAAATAATTTTTTCAAGATATTTGGTGTGTAGTTGGTTTTTTTGGTAGGCTTGTTTTATTATTTCTATTGTTTTTGTGGTGATTTGTTTTTTGGGTCGGCTGAGGTTTTTTCTATGGTTGGTGTGGTGTTAGTTGTTTTGTATTGTGTGTAGAGTTGTTTGAATCTTTTTGGGGTTATTTTTAGGTGGTTTGTTGTGTATTTTATGGTTATGTTGTTTTGTTTGTGTTGTTTTAGTCACCATTTGAGTTGGTTTTTATTTTTGCTGGTTAACGAATTTATGTAATCGAGTCAATTCCTTTTTTATAGCGATCGGCAAGTTGTCTCATGTGCCTAAATTAGGCACATAATCGAATAAAGTAAAAGTTGCTAACATTGTTTAAACGTAAAAATAAGTCTAAATTGGCCTCTAAAATTCCGTGATGTGCCTAAAAACGGGAACTCAGGTAAAAATGGTTTTATCCAATGACAATAGTTCCGAAAGCAACATCAACAGGTTAAGCACACCCAAAAATTTTGAATGTGTCTCAAAAGGGATTATGCGTAAGGTTCCATATTTCTTCTCATGCGTTGTTGACATGAAAATGAGCAAACAAAAAAACCGTCAAATTATATACCCTTCTTATAGAAACCATGTTCTCTGGTGCAAACGACTGTACCAATGTCGTTGATGAAAATTATTGCGTTCTCCAATGCGTTTATGCTTTCGTTTGAACCAGTAGGCTCGATGGAGTCGGCTCTGAGTACGTCTTTTAATTATCTGTAAAGAAAACCTTAACATCTACTGTTGGAGCAGGTCCAGCATTTTTTAGTGTTTAAGCACTTGATTTTTACATTTTTAATCAACAAACTCTGGTGGTTTGACAGTACGCTTTCCAGATCCAGCTTTTGTTTTTTTGATCGTAAAAAGTATCATATCGCATCGTTTTCAATTATAATTTTGTATTGACGATGATTTTTTCATAGTTTTTTTTAGAATGAAATTTTTTATTCAATACAGTATGGTGGCAGGTTGGACTTTTAACATGTGTCCAATTGCATTCATGGATAGTCCAATGACGTGTGGGTATGGGGAAAGCGTATTGTGGTGTTTTTGTCTGTGTTGGTGAATTGGTTTGTAGTTTTTGTATTTGTAGCGTTGCTTGTTGTGGTTGAATCCTGCTTTTACACAAATGTATCTTCACATTTTGGACATCTTACAGGTAACCTCCGAAAACCCTATTTCAGAAAACCAAACAACACAATTGTACAGTTTTTAGCAGATGCTTTTGGAAAAATATGGGTTTTCAAAGGCTACCCATACATTTTGTATGTTCAAAGAGTCAAATCACCTTAGTTCTTTTTGCAATATTTACTGTTTTTGAAGGTTTTTGTGTGGAGTGTGGGTTTGTTTGTGGTTGTTTTTATTTGGAGCTGTTAGTTCGTTTTTTGCATAGTTTTGGCCTGATGGATAGCTGTATTGAGCAGTGCTGACTTGGTTGCTACTGTGTGATTTTTTGTTTGGAGGATTTTGATGATTATTGAGTGATTGATTGCATATTTGAAGACTTTACATGATATTTTTTGCTGTATTATTGTTTGTTTCTATGTTTTACCACAAAATCTCAAATCACTTGCACTAAGATATATTCTGATCTGACTTAAAGGTACATTTCTATTTATTGTATTTACCATAAATTATATATATTGCTTTTTTAATCCCGATATTTGTCAAAATTAAGGAGTAAAAAAAATTGCAAAAAACTAAATCTTTGATCGCGATAATTCTCTTAATCGCACTAATCATACCAACAACACTACAAATCATCTCATTCACATC
>JAISPR010000065.1 GCA_031274765.1 Nitrososphaerota archaeon
GTGTTGGTTGGGTTGTGTTTTTGTTGGGGGTTGAATCCCTGCGCTACGACTGAACAGTTACGTTTTGTTTTTGGGGTTTGTTTTTTGTGTTTTTTTGGTTTGTTGGGGTGTTTGGGGCAGGTCTTATTTTGAACTGTCGAATGTCAGTTGTAATAAATTAACTATTCTAAATTGGCACACTGCCTTTTGTTTGCATGTTTTGTGTTTTGTTTATGTGTTTAACATGAGAACTGAATAGTTACAAATGATTTTTTATTTTAATCTGAATTTGTTTAATCAGCATGCTTTTATCTGAGGCCCAAGAACTACTCTTAACCTACCTGCGGACTAAATCAAGGTTGCATCTGTATGGTTGAACTCAGAGCCCAGGAACAGCAATTACTCACTGCCCTATACAAACAAAACGGAAGTGCAAGCGTAGAGCATCTCGTTGAATCCTGCGGATTTCCCGATGTTGCCATTATGCGCAATGCACTAACACTTCAGGAAAAAAATCTCCTCATCATACAAGCCGCAACTAAAAACATAATTAAACTCACCGCTGAGGGACAATCATATGTACAAACTGGTTTACCTGAACGTAGATTGCTAAATGCCCTTGTGGAATTGGGCGACAAAGCCTCTTTGTCTGAGGCCGCAAAAAAAGCTACCCTAGAACAACCATTTATCCAAATAGCTCAAGGATGGATTATCCGTAAAAAATGGGCTTTCTATGATCCAAAAACTAACACTCTATCTATCAATACTGCAATACTGCACCAAAGGGTAGTTCCTGAAGGTTGCGATGAAACTCTACTAAAAACCATAGACAAAAAAGAAACCGTATCTCCTGATGAACTAAGCAAAGAACTCCAAGCTGCTTCTGAACAACTTAAAAAACGCAAACTTGCTACAATTGAAACTAAAACTGCTCGTATCCTCAAAATAACCCCTGAAGGCCAAAAAGCTGCCACACAAACTCCAAATATTAGCCCTGAAGTAACCAAACTTACCCCCGAACTCATAATCACCGGTAAATGGCGGGAAGTCACCCTACAAAAATACAACATCAAAGCCCCCGTTGCCAAAACCTGGGGCGGCAAAAAACACCCCTATCTTAGCTTTCTTGACGAAGTTCGCACCAAACTTGTCCAACTGGGTTTTCAGGAAATGACTGGGCCTGCAGTTGAAGCGAGCTTTTTTAACTTTGACGCCCTCTATGTACCCCAGGATCATCCAGCAAGAGATCCAAGCGACATATACTACCTCAAAGACCCTCAATACGCCAACTTGGAAAACCATAACCAAACAATTACCCAGGTGGCAAAAACCCATGAGGCCGGCAGCCAAACAGGCAGTACCGGCTGGGGTTATAAATACAACCTTGAAGCTGCTAGACATCTGATTTTACGTGGCCATGGCACCTGTCTTAGCGCTCGAACACTTGAACAGGGCAACTATGGGGTGCCCAGCCGCCACTTTAGCATTGCTCGGGTGTATCGTCCTGAAATCACTGACCGTACCCATCTCTCAGAATTCAATCAGGTAGAGGGTATTATAGTTGATGAGCACTTAACGCTAAGAGACCTCTTGGGGGTCTTGGGTAAATTTGCCCTTGAACTTGCCGGTGCTGACAAGATTTGTTTCAAACCCGATTATTTTCCCTTCACTGAACCCAGTGTGGAACTCTCCGCTTACAAGGAGGGTTATGGTTGGATTGAATTTGGCGGGTCGGGTATATTTCGCCCCGAAGTTACCGCTCCTTTGGGTGTTAGGGTGCCTGTCATTGCTTGGGGGCTGGGGATTGATCGTCTCTTTATGATGCGCAGTGGTATAAGTGATATCCGTATGATTTTTAGCCAAGATCTCAACTGGCTTAGGAGACACAGGTGAGATAGATGCCTACCATTGATGTAAATTATGCTGAACTTGAACGTCTGCTTGGGATAACCTTAGAGGGTGATATGGAGAAACTCGATAATATTTTAGCTTATGTTAAAGCTGAAGTCAAAGGGTTCAATCCAAGTGATGGCCTGATTAGTATTGAGATGAAAGATACTGCGCGTGCTGATCTTTGGAGTGTGGAAGGTTTAGTTCGTGCATTACGTGGTTATGTGGGTAAACAAAAGGGCATTAAACCCTATGTTGCAGCCCCCTTTGAGGTTGAGGTCAATGTGGATGCTTGTCTTTTTGATATTCGGCCCTACATTTGTTGTGCAGTCATAAAAGACATTCATCTAACCGATGCGGCTATTAAGAGTATTATGCATCTACAGGCCAAGCTTGACCATACGCATGGTCGAAGCCGACGGCGAACCAGTATTGGTATATACAATCTTGATCTCATAAAACCTCCCATTGTATACACTGCAGTTAAGCCAGATGATGTGTCGTTTGTGCCACTGGGATTTGCTGAACCCATGGAGCTAAATAAAATTCTTGCACAGCATCCCAAAGGTCAAGAGTATGGTCACATTGTTGCGTGTAATGCGCTCTATCCTATGCTCTTTGATAGTGATGGTAATGTGCTCTCTTTTCCACCTATAATCAATAGTAATGATTTAGGCAACATCACGGAGGCCTCTTGTAATCTCTTAGTCGAAGTCACTGGCACACTCTATAAAGCCGTACTAAACACTCTAACCTTGGTCACTTCTGCACTTATCGAACATGGCGGCAAAGCCTACAGTGTTAGAATTAACTACCCCAAAGATGCTGGTTACCCTGAACAAACCCTAATTACTCCTGACTTTAGCAGTAGACGCTTTGAGTTAAGTGTGATAGAAACTAACCGACTTTTGGGTCTGAGTTTGTCTGCTAAAGAAATTACTGAACTGTTGGGCACTGCGGGCTTGGGTATTGAAAAAGTATGTGCTGACTATATAACAGTATTAGTTCCCTGCTATCGTATAGATATTATGCATCAAGTTGACCTCATCGAAGATGTTGCCATTGCTTATGGTTACAACAATATTGTGCCTCTGTGGCGCGAGTTGCCCACAACTGGCAAAGCCAAAGCCGACCAACCAAGCCTCAATATTGCTCGTGACTTGATGGTTGGTTTGGGTTACCAAGAGGTTCTCAACACCACCCTAACTAATCCTCAAACTCTTTTTGAAAAAATGAATCAGTTACCCAGTCGTCTAATCGAGTTATCGGACCCCAAGGTTATAACATTGTCTTGTCTTCGCAACCAATTGCTGCCTGGTCTTGTAGAGTTTCTAAGTATCAATCAATCTGTAGAGTTCCCTCAAAAAATCTTTGAACTTGGTAAAGTCACCCTTGTTGTTGCTACAGAGGAGACCCAGACCTGTGATAAAGAATATCTCTCAGCAGTGACAACCCATCCTAATGCAAATTTTAGTGAAATAAAATCCACTCTGGACTCGTTTATGGCCAATTTTGGTGTTGAGTGGCAAATCCAAGAGATAGTTCATCCCAGCTTTATCGTTGGACGTGTTGGTAAAATTCTTGTTGATGGTAGAGAGGTTGGTGTGATTGGTGAGATAAATCCTGTGGTTCTTGAGCGCTGGAAACTAGAAAACCCTGTTGGAGCTTTTGAGTTGCATCTTCAAACTTTAATTGATGACAGGCAAAAGAAACGACAAAATTAACGGGCCTACAGTCTATTTTCATGTTAATTATCAAGCCGCATGTGTGAAAACTTTGATAAAACAGATGCGTAAAACTTTACAAATTCACCAACCTGTCAGCAATAAGTGAAGTGGTATGCACTACCCGTAGGGTTTAATCTGTTGTTTTTTGACTTTAGGTGGTCTGAAAATTTAAAGTTCACAATATAGTGTGTATATAGTTGATGTATACGGTCGTTGTTGTGAGGTATTTTGATGTCAGACTGCGCAAAAACTCCGATAAAATTCACCAAGACCACTACATACAGCAATAGATGAAGGGATATGCACTGTCGGTAGTGTTAGTGTCATTGTTTTTTGACTTTTGCGCAGTCTGAGATCTAAAAATATCTTTCAATATTCCGTAAAATATGCCGCTCTCATAGTTGTGCTCGTTACTGTTCTAATTATGGCCCTTGCCCAACCCGCTATCAGCACGGTCCTTCCTGCCTTCACACAAGCACCGTTTTATCTTACCCTGATGGTTATACCCTACCTATTTACAGCGCTTGGTCACCTAAGGTAGGGTACCTCATAAATAGTAAGGTGATATAAATTATAACCTTAAATTGTCCCTTTTCCAAATTGCCATTGGGTTTCCTCTAAATTATGTGATGCTTTCTCAATTTGGCATACTTGGGTTAATTATTAGTTCTATTATAGTTGTTCTTCCTGGGTTATTTTTAAGTATAGGGTTTGTAAAAAAACGCTATGGAGCCTCAGTGGCTTGGTGGGCATCGGCAAAATTCTTTTCTTTTCTGTGGTTACAGGTATCTTTACTTATCTTGTCGTATCTTGGTTGCCTTTTATTAGTCCCATCCGGTTGACTATTGGAGTTGTTGTGTTTGTGATTGTTTTTCTGTTGGTTGCAGTTTTTACCCGAACTCTAACCCGGGCCGATTTGGGGACCCTTCAGCCGCTTACTGATGGTTGGGTCCACTGCGTAAACCCCTACATCGTGTGATTGGTATGGTAGAAAAATTATTGTCTAAACCCTAACGACTGAGCCAAACCAAACCAAATAAAACTTTACACCCCATAGGATTTCACGCATAAAATACAAATATCATACACTCAACACGTCAGATACTTTGATGTTTTATGGTCTGTTTGTTGCCAATAAAAGCAACCCACCACACTTGTTGTTCAAATACAGTGGGTCTAGCATTATAGTTTTCTATATGTTTGGGTCGCCCTTGGATGGTCATGAGATTTGGATTTTTTTACCCAATGCGGCATAAACATTTTTTTCAATGTTTCGTTTTAAACTGTTGATTTTATCCACGGTTTCCTGATAAGTGTTGGCCTTGGTGGTTTCATGGGTTTCTACACTGGTTCTACGGGTTCTGAGTTGATTTAGCTGTTCTTGATATTGGGTGAGGTTACGGGTGGTTTCATCCAGATCCGAGGATGTCAATAGATAGCTGCGGGTTGTGGCAATTTCTTTACAGCGTATCTGCAAATTATCTAATGTGTTTTTGTGCAAAATTTCATTGATTGACTGTTCAGCCTTACGTGCCTTATCCGGCTTAAGCTTAAGTGTATCCTTAGTCATCATGCCTTCGAGTTTTTCAAGAATTTCTCTGAGCATAGGATAACTTTGTTGTTCTTGGACTACTACCTCAAAGGGGGCATCTAGATACTGATTGATTTTAACAAGTTCATCTGGAGTTATGCCTCCTCCACCACCTGAGATAGCTAGTGATTGCATTTTGATGAAAGGTTTTTGGAGATGTCGCAGGTCACTTTTTAATTCGTTGCTTAGATTCTCTATTTCTGCGTTTATTGAGTTGAGTTTGTCAAGGGGGCCGCTATTTTTTAGGGTGATGATTTTTTGTTCTATTTCGGTGATTTCTTGTTCGATGGGTAATAGTTCGTTGTGGATTTTGGTTTTGTCCTCTTGGAGTGTGAGGCGTTGTTTTTCTATGTTTTGAAGTTCATTTAATTGTTGGATTGCTTCTTCGAGTGTTTTGGTTTTGATGTATTCTTTGCGTATGTAGTCGTTTAGGTTGTTGTATACCTGTCTTGCTTTTTCATATACGGCTAAAAATTTTCTGCGGTCCATGATGAAGAAGGGTGAGATGCGGGGGAACCAGTTTTTTAGGTCTATGTCGGTTACGTAGAATACTCTTTGGATTTCTTGGGCGTATCTGTTCATGGTGTCATAGGAGACTTGTTCTGGGGGGGTGAGTTTTTTTAGTCGTTCTATAAAGATGCGGCTGAGTTTGTTTAGGGCTCGGGCGCGGTTGTAGACTTTCATGTTTTGGCGTTCGATTTCTTTGTTGCTGGCATCTGAGAGTTGTTTGCTTATTTCTGTAACTAGTTGGAGGGTAAGGTTCATGTCGTCACGTAGTTTTTTGGCTTGGGTTTGTACGGGGGATAGGGTGGCGGTGGTTTGGTTTTCTAGCCATCGTTTTGCTTCTTCAGACGATGTGAACTGGGTGGCTGCTTCAGTCAACATATTTCACATATTATTTTGTGCATTTGGGGTTAATGTAGTTAATCCCAAATTTGGGGGTTATTTTTGGTTTTTTGATGTTTTAGGTGGCTGCTTCTATGGTTTCTTTTTGAGTTTTGTGGGGGTGATTTTTGAAAACCTGTTTTTTCTAAAAATTGTTTGCTGGAAATCGTGTAGTTGTGTTGTTTGGTTTTTTGAAATGGGTTTTGGGGTTGTTATGTATTTTTTATGGTTATGGGGTGTGTTGTTTGAGATCTGTTTGTTGTGTTTTTGGGGTGAGTGGGTGGAATTTGGGTTTTTGTTTTTGGGTGTTGTTTGTGATGTGGGTGGTGGGTTATTTTTTTGTTTGATTTTGGGTCAGATTTTTTGTGTTGTTGTTAATTGTGTGTTTGTTTTGGGGTGTGGTTCTGGTTTTGTTGTTGGTGTATTTTTTCTTATTAGTACAAGTTTAAATCTTTTTTTACCTAAAAGGTGATAGTTGATTTGGCTGCGTGAGAGGGGAGAGGAACCAAACGAAAGGGGAAGGTTGGTTTAAATCCCCGCCCCTCTCACAGCAGCCATAGCTGGGGGTTAAGCTTTATAAGGCTTAGTCCTAAATTGTAATCTGTCTAAAAATGGAATGTCTGGTTAAATACCTCCAAATGTGTGGTATCTGGAGCATAACTGCTGGAATATGCTTTTCACGTCCCAAATGGTGCACTTTATCCAAAAACTAAACAGCACAAACAAATCCATCCTCAACAGTAACCCCAAAACACAACCAAACAACACAAAAAACAGCGGGCGACACCAAATCACACCCGGCACAACTATAACTCTTAAAAACACAACTTAGGAAACCAAAACATGGAAACTAAAAAACTCGCCCTAACAATAGTCTTTGCGGCTATAGCTATCGTATTAAACCCTGCTCTTACAAACATCGCCCTCCCCTACCCCTTCGCACAATTTCTAATATATCAAATATGGGAAATCCCCATAGTCATTGCTTTTCTAATAATCAGCCCCCTATCCGGTATAACTGTTGCTCTACTAAACACGGGTGTCCTTCTAGCACTTTTTCCCGGAACCATCCCCACCGGTCCTCTATATAATTTGCTTGCTACCCTCTCCATGCAAATGGGCATATACGTTGCGGTGTTCATGGGTAAAAGAGTTTACCGTAACAAAACACGCCAAACAAGTATCCTAAAAAGTGTCAAATGGCTCATAATCGCAACAGTTATGGGTATTTCAACACGGGCTGTATTTATGACCATTATCCAATACTTTGCACTACCCCAAGCTCCCCCCATAGGTTATGGCTTTGACCAAACCTTCACCGTTGCTCTACTGCCTCTCTCAGCTTTTTTCAACATAACACTGGCTGCATACACCATACCTATTGGATGGTTAATTGCCCGAAGTGTCCAAATAATACTGCCTCTCTCTTTGTCTAAAACCTAAAATCCACAAATTTTTCACATCCACCAAAATTTTTGTGGCAAACATGTTAATTTTACACAATTTTACTTTAAATAAAAATCAATAACAATACATATGCCGTGAAAAACATCTTTAAAAACATGCTCACGCTATTTTTTACCCAACACTACATAAAACAAACAACGTCTAAATAAATGAAATACTGTCAAACATGACGCATAAATTTGTATAGTCAAAAACCACCCAATACAACTAAAACCACCCATATAAAAAATTTAAAAAAAGAAATTAAAAGCCCAACGCTTGGGCTAAAACCACCGGATTTACTTTTCCAGCAATAAACGTCCTACCCGTCTTGGCATTATTTACCATGAGCCGAGCCGGAGCAAATAATCCCCCATCAATTTTGTAAAAGTCCCTATCCGCATCAAGGAAAATCTCCAAAAACGGCTTACCATAATCATCTGAATTAAGCGACGGGGCATCATTGACCAACTGCTGTAGCTTGTTTTCGTCATCATAATCAACGGTTAAATAAACCGTTCCGCCATAGAGAATAACATCATTGGTTCTTGCCATAGCAACCTCAAAGTCGGGTCCAACGGGAGGAATTGGTGCATAACCAGTCGCATAACGGATAACTTTGGGATCCAAACCCAACGTATGGAGCTTGTGGATGCCGACCTCAACCACTCTGCCTGCTACCTGTGTTAAACCCGCAACACTAGCTGTTGGAGCAACAGCTACTATCAAATTTTGTGGCACTATATTGCTGGCTCTACACACCTTCTCTACAAGCACATCTGAGGGCAATACATTACTTTCAAGAACAATAACTGCTTTGTCACTTTGATCTGTATATCCAATTTCCTCATAGGTTTCTTTGGGCTTTAATGCAATAGCGCGGACTGGACCTGAACCAATAGCAATGTTGTCTCCATCTTTTATACGCCAGCCTGCAAATTGACTGCCCAACATGGCAACTGCAGGGTGGTCGGAGGTAACAGTTATGGATGGAAATGCAATGTCCCCGTAGTTCTTTATGCTCAATTGGACTTTTGCGGCTCCACCCAAACAGAGTTCTGTTAAGAGTTTACCCGCAGAAAATCCACCGGATGCACCGACACCAGCATCGATGATGGTGGCTCCAGCGTTGGATTTTGAAATGGCAACACCATACAATTCGGGGTTATCAAGAAATTTCTGGGCTTTTTGCCACGCTAGTTGATTTACACTCAATGCTCTAACCATGCTCAATTCGCCTTGCAAGATATGGGATAAAAAGTGTAATATTAAAGGTAACGCTGTTAGATGATTGTTGTTAACATGGGGTTATTGGACAATGCTGGTTGTGATGTGGTTTATGGTGTTGTCTTTGTATATTTGCCGATAAATAAGTCTCTTGGTTTACGTGTCTGCTATTGCTTTGTTATGATTTTCTAAATCTTCTTTATATGCGCCGGATTTGTAGTGTTGCCTTAGGAGTTTGTATCGTTGCAGTTAGAAGAGATGAAAAAAGAAATTGAAGCCTTAGTTATAGCTAAGGGGTTCTACAATAAACCTGAGGATATTCCAAAAAAGTTATTGTTTGCTTTCATTGAGCTAGGTGAAGCCAGTGATTCTTGGAAAAAGGGGTTGGGTGAAGAAAAAATTGCTGAGGAGCTTGTTGATGTAATATTTTATATTCTTGATGTTAGTCGTCTTGCTTGTCCTAATCTAAATATGGATGAGGTGTTTGCTAAAAAGCTTGCAAAAAATTTGGGGCGGCCTTTTCAATATGGTGAAGGTCATCGTGCCAGTCAGTTGCCCTGATCCTTATTATTGGTTTTGTGGGTTGTAATTTATGGCTTTTTCCTATCCTGGAGATGTTTGGTTTGAATGTAGTGGGTGTGGGTTGTGTTGTGGTGATACGGTGCAGAAAAAGCGGTGTGTTTTGCTTTTGGATGGGGAAGTTAAAAAAATTTCTGGTGTGTTTCGTTTGTCAATTGATGTTTTTGCTAAAAAAGTTCTCTATAATGCCCCTTATTTTTATGAAATGAGAAAATTTGGTGGACAATGTTTTTTTTTAAAAGAAAATCGTTGTAGTATTTATGCATTTCGACCGCTTATTTGTCGGTTTTATCCCTTTGAGCTGCGCTTCGATTCTATTAGCGGTCTACATGTGTTTGACTACACTCTTGAGTGTCCAGTTATAAACAAAAAAGGTAAACTGATGAAAAAACACGATTTTGAGGAACTGTTTTTACTTGCCAAAAAGATGTATTTTTAGAGTTGATCTAAAACATCTGATTGTTCAATGATTATTCTGCAGTAGTGACATTTAATCATCAGGGGATCTTCTTGTTTAATGTGGAATTTAGAGTTGATGGGTTCTCCGCTGTTGCTCACACAACTGGGATTAATACATTTGATAATGCCTTCAAAAGTTTTGGGCAGTTGAACTTCGCGTTTCTCAACCACCAAATAATCATGAATGAGGTTAATGGATGCATGTGGTGCAACTAGTGCAATGCGGTTGACCTCTTGGGGATTGAGCAGTTTACCCTCAATTTTTACTATGTCTTTGGCCCCAAAACACTTACTGGGTACATTAACTGCAATGGTCAGAACTCGTTTTTCTTTGCCTGTTATTCCTAAAATTTTGACCACATCAAGTGCATAGCCTCTGCGAATATGATCAATTACTGTACCGTCTTTAATTTTAGAAACCCGTAACTCTTTTTGGTTCATAGTGGTTCTACACAAAGGTATGGTTTAGGGACAGATAAAATTTTACTTTCCCTTCACTATGTGCGCAGGTTAATAACGGTGGTTCCTGCAAATTTGTCAAAATAACGCAGAAATATGGGGTTTTTTATGCGCCAGCCAAATAGTAAATCAAAGGGAAGCAACGGGAGGACTTTGCCAAAATTGCGCACCGCAGCGTGGTCGTAGCTCATTTTTTTACCGTCTGTACGGACAACTTTTAGTCCAAGGATACGTTTTCCCAGGCTTTGTCCGTTGAATCCCTCAAGTAATGTTGAGTATAGCCAGAGTAGACCTATGGTGATAAAAAGGGCGGTACTAAAATTGTTTGTTAAAAATGTCGATATGTCTGGTGCAATCAAGCTTGGGATTATTGTGATGGTCATTGTTATGGCAAGAATTAAGCCCAAGTCGATGAGAAAAGAGAGCATGCGTTTTTGAAATGTGGCCAGTGGGAGTGAGCTTGCTTTGCCCTGCACGTCAGCGGCTTCGGCCCAGCCTTCTACATCATGGATGATGCGTACGGCGCTTTCTCCGGCGCGGCTGAGTTTGTATTTGCCGTTTTGTGTTTGTTCTACAAAGGGTGATAGGGCTCTGAGGTGGAAGCTGAGTTTGCCGGTATCAACTTTTAGAAAGTTGAGTAGATCTGTGAAGGAGGCTTCTCCATTGTTACTTAGATAGAGAAGTGTGTCCCTTCGCAGTGGATGGGAAAGTATCGAAAGAACTCTTGAAACATTTTCTTGATTTACTGCCATATCTAAACCATGCATCTGTGATTCTCGCTGCTTATGCACGCATTTGATCGTGGTTCACTATTGGGTTTCTCTCATATAAGCAGCACCTAAAATTCTGCTAAAACGTACATAGTTTAAATAATAACTAACATTCTATTAAAATATTGTGGATTAGCGCTAAATAACTTGCTTAAAATTATTTAACCAATAACATGTGGTTTGTGAGAGGGGTTGAGAAGGGGTAAATTTGGGGTGGATATACTTGAGGGAAATCCCCTCTCACACATATCCCTAAGCACATTAGCCTAATAAACGATAGCCTGATACATATGCTAACAAGAGGGGAGGTCAATGAAAGTGAACCCCCACACCCTTGAGAAATAAATATGACCATCAAAATATACCCTCATAGTGATATGCATGACAAGCGCCGAGACCGCGGTACAAATATTTCACAAACTAGAAAACGAAGACTTTAGAATCCTCAACATCATCGAAACCGCCATGGCAAAATGGGAATTTGTTCCCCTCGAACAAATCCACAAATACGCCAAAATCCCCCTCGAACGCGTCACATACACCTTAGAAAAACTTGACAAACTAAACCTGACCTACCGAACACGTGGCGCCTACACCGGTTACACCCTAAACTATGCCGGATACGACTGCTTAGCCATAAATACTCTGCTAAAAGCCAAAATTATCACCTCCTTTGGACAAACCCTTGGAGTAGGCAAAGAAGCCGATGTCTACGATGCCCTAAATCCCTCCGGGACACGTATAGCCATCAAATTCCACCGCCTAGGCCGAATTAGCTTCCGACAAACACGGCGCAAACGTGGCTACATCAAAGAACATTCTTCCTGGCTGTTTCAATCACATCTAGCCGCAGAAAAAGAATTTCAAGCCCTAAAACGAGCATATGAACACGGCGTTTCTGTGCCCCAACCACTTAGCCAAAATCGCCATGTTATCGCCATGGGGATGATTGAAGGCGGCGAACTCTCACGCTACAAAGACATAGGCGACACCGGTGAGGTTTTGCAAGAACTTTTATGCAACGTCAAAAAAACCTACCTCAAAGCCCAACTAATTCACGCCGACCTTAGTGAATACAACCTCATTTTACAACCCGATGGCCATATTTTAATTATCGACTGGCCCCAAGCTGTTAAAACAGATCATCAAAACGCTAAAGAACTGCTAGAACGGGATCTAAAAAACGTCCTAAACTTTTTTAACCGCAAATTCAACCTAAAACTAACCCTAGAGGATGCCTACAGATACGTAACGGGGGAAGCCAAAAAGCTACCCCTCTAGTGCAGATTCGTATTTAACACAATATATAATATATTGTTTCCACGCAAAAGCACATTACCATAGTTAGTCATAGGCTGATCTTCTTTACACTCAGTTGCACCCTCTAAGAGCAGATTCATGTGCCCATCACATTTAATCATTTTTCCCTTGTATTCATATCCATTTTTGAGGACGACTTCAATGTTGCCGTGCAACTGTTTTATAAGAACATTTAATGGTTTTTTACTTGGTTCCATCATTGACATTATGGCTTCCCTGTCCATTCTTGTTGATATCTCAAGAACCACTCTCCACATATAAAAGCCTTGTGAAAACAAGAACCCCTAAACACGGTAATTCCCCGTATTCCCTTAAATATCCCCTCAATATCACCCACAAAATCATCCCCCAGCGCTCATTTTTGATTCCTGCACGGACGATTAAAACCCTGACAAAATAAAATAAAAAATGTGGCTAAACCTACAGTTTCCTAATCAACGACAGCAAAGCAACAACCAGAAAAGCGATACCTGCCCACAACGCATTACTTGTCAGAAGATACACCACTATAGCAATAAGAATAGCCGGAAGCAGTATAAGGAAAAACTTGACAAGAACCACAACCACCAAACCGATGACGATAAGAATTACCAAAAGTGCTAATATATCCAAACTGGGCAATTCAAACTTGCCCAATATCGAATAAGTAATTGCTGTAAAGAAAAGTACCCAGTCCATCTACTTCTAACCTCAAAAAAAAGATATCCTAGTTGGTAATATGCTTTTGGGAACCTTAGCTGCTAAGTCATTCTGCCTCGTAGCTTTGCAATAATCTCATCCTCCACCCATTTCTCACCCTGGATGGTGAGTTTATAATCCGGCTTGCTAGGATCAGGTTTGAAGACCTGTCCCCGTTTAGTCATCTCATTGAGCCGTGCAGGAACCATCACTTTTATCCCACTAGACTCCAAAAGCTTTTGCACCTGCGAAGCCGTATTTCGCCGCTCATTAGAGCCATAGAGAATTAAGCCCACCGATTCATAGTGCGTAAGACTTTCTCTTGTCACAATAACTGGACCCTCAGTAGTGAATTCAACAATACCCCTTAGCTGTGCACCTGCCTGAGTAAGTCGGTTAGACACAAAATCCCCCAGAGTGTCAACAAAATTCTCCGGAATAGTGCGCATCATCTCAAGAATTTCCTGCGGCGAATCACCCTGGATTATGACTTCGCCAAAAAGCGTTTTAATGCGTGCTTCAATACGTTTCACCACAATGCCTCAGCTACACTAAATGCACGCTCGTTTTTAGGACTTACGGCAAACCCTCACTTTTTTATTTATCCAATACTCTCCCATCAATCAATAATTGGTTTGTGCACTCGAAATATTTTCTAAATTCAATTATAAACAAAGGGTTATCCACCGTCTTATCCACCCAAATACTAGCAGCAAATATTGTTTAACAATTAACCCTGTAATTAACAGTGTTTGAATTTGAATATTTTTGAAAAATTGGTTTGAATTTTTTGTGTTTGTTGGATGTGGGTTGGAGGTGAGTTCGTGTGTGAAGTGGTTTGTTTTGTGTTGTAGTCTGGTTTTGGTTTTGGTTTTGGGTTTTTGTTGTGTTTTCTTGGGTGTTTTATCCTGAATTCTTGTCAAAATTGTGATATACACAGCTGAAAATTATTTGTCGCTTTTCAGCACGTGTTATTTATTATGTCACAACATATTCGTTTTTTGTGTATTAGCTCTTGTTTTTTATATGATGACGGTATCATAATTTTTATACGCAATGTATAGTATAATTATATCCCACAACAAAAACACATGTTGTAAAAAATAGTAACAACCATCACCAATACTTTAATTGAAATATTATTCACAAAATCAAGTTAAAATCAATACACACGCGTACAGTACAAAAACGCCGAGAAATCAGGGTCTAAATCTTCTGCGGGTTCTATTTGTGTTTGGATTGAGATCTGGATTTTACCCTTGTTATTTAGCAGTATCACAGAGTGGGCTCACTTAGTCCATAAAAGATAACTAATTAAATGACCCCACCAACAAGTTACAAAAGCAAACAACTAATAGTCTTATTTCTAACCGTTTAGCAACACAATTTACCCGTTGCGGCTCAAACAACCCTCGGCACATCAACTCATCTTCTCTCAAGTGCAAATAAACTTCCCCAGACTGTCCGAAAACTAGAAAAAATCCCAGAAAAACAAAAAAAGAACGGTTTTTCTCCGCCAGTTTCCGCCAAAAACACGAAAAAATCTAGTTTATGGACAGTCTCTCCCACTAACTTTGGGCTGCCTCAGCTTCTTTTAAAAGCTTAGCAACTATGTCTGGACTGGCTTTTCCACGAACCTCTCTCATAACTACCCCCATAAGCATACCAAACGCGTTTTTACCCCGCTTCTCAATCTGTTCTTTGTTAGATGCAACTATACGCTCAACAACTATTTTCAACTCGGCTTCTGTAAACATCTCAAAACCCAACACAGCCACTGCATCCTGAACGGTTTTACCCTCATTTTTAGACAACCAGCTAAACACATCTGCTATAGCTTCTTTAGCCAGCTCACCTAACCCAACCGCTCTAAATATACCCCCAATTTGCTCCTCAGTAACCTGCGAAGTATCAATGCCCTCACGCTGTAACGCTTTTATTGTCTCTGTTAAAAACGCCGCTATTGTGGAAGCCGACACCCCACTGGATTTAGCTGTTTCTTCAAAGAGACCCAGATACTCCGAATCAATAAGCTGCTTGGCGAGCTTTTCATTTAAACTGTACTGTTTGCCAAGACGGCAAAGTTTTTTCTCAGCGGATTCGGGCAGATGCGTTTGCACTTTATTCACAAACTCTGCGCTTATAGGCTGAGGCGCTATGTCCGTTTCAGGATACATCCTAGCAGCACCTGGACGAGGACGCATATAGCGTGTAGTCCCATCATCTTTAGCTGTGCGGGTCTCCTGTGGAATGCCCAAGCAGGCTTCCTGAGCTCTATCCACTACCGCTTTTAGGGCATCTTGAGCATTCTCTGCGGTGTCAGCTACAAAAACCACCGCATCACCCTTATCTGCCTGCACTGCGGTTTGGAGCATAACTATCTCTTGAGGGGTAATGCCATAGGTTGCAAGAACCTCATCAGTGTGAAATATACCCCCAACACGGCCCCAAAATTTAGCTCGATCACTAAGCTCGGTTCCAAACCGAAAATTAGGTGCCAGCTCCCGACCTGTCAACCCTGCAAACCCTAAAAGTTTAACCGCGAAGACCTTTTGATTTTTATCCACCGCTTTGCGAAGAATCTTGCTCTTAGTATCTCTAAAAACACCTGTAACATCAATACTTTCAGCTTTGAGCACATCAGGAATTATGCCGCGCCTATATAGCTCCTCTTTTACATCAAGCAAACCCAGCTGCCGCTGCACCTCATATTCCACAACAGTGGAAATCAACTCAAGATCCTGCACCCCTTTAATCTCAATCAAAGCCCCCTTGGATAACGACACATTGAGATCCTGTCGTATAGTGCCCAACCCCCGCATAACTCTACTTGTATCCCGCAGTATTTTCCCTATGGCAAACGCAACCTCCTGAGCCTCTTTGGGCGAATAAATCACCGGCGCAGTGGCAACCTCAATCAATGGGATACCCAACCTATCAATACGGTAACGAATAGTTTTACCCTCATCTTGAGTGCCGATTTTACGTGCCGCATCCTCCTCAAGACTAGCCGCTTGCATCGGTATGGTTTTATTTCCCACTACTATCCAGCCATCCAATGCAATAATAGCGGTGCGCTGAAAACCAGTGGTATTTGAACCATCAATAACTGTCTTGCGCATAACATGAACCTCATCCACCGGCTGCATATTCATCATAAGCGATGCCATCAACACAACCTCAACTGCATCCATATTGATAGCATGCGGCGGCTCCTCATCCATCTCAACAAGACAACTACTCCTACGACTAGCCTCATAGAGTATTCTAACCCCTTTTTGAAACTCAAAATAAGCCGCGGGATCAACCTGACCAAGCTCACTTTGTGTCGGACGCAAACGACGCAAAAAAGTAATTTCCGGATCTTCTTTAAACAACTCAGGCAGACAACTACAAAAAAGCTTACTATTAACACTTAGCTGCTGATGAATCTCCAAACCAACCTTTAAACCAAGCTTTTCATAATCAACAACAACCTTGGACACCTATAACCCTCCTCTATAATGCAGACTGCCTTCCCGTAACAAAGTACAACACGAATACTCCCCCGCAACATCAGCCCTGAGCAACTCTACCACCTGGCGCGTATCATCAGTCTGCCCCAAAGCCCACATCAACTTTACCAACCCCGTCTCAGCCAACATATCCTCAAACGCAACCACTCCCAAACCAAGCAAATCACGACCCGTATCATAAACATTCATGTTAACCCGCCCCCCAACACACTGCGAAGCTAACCCAACCACCACCCCCCTATCAATCGCACGCCCAATACTCTCAAAACAAACCCTACTCACATGCCCCAAACCCGAACCCTCCAAAACAATACCCCGCATACCCTGAGCAACATAAAAATCAATAACTGACGGATCAAAACCCGGATAAAACTTGACCAAAACCACCGCGTCACTAAACTTTTGCCTCAAAACAAGCCTCCGACTAGGATCTCGCCTCTGATAATGCTCAGAGAGCATAACAACCCTATCCTCCACTACAGCAAAAGGCAACCCATTGACTGACTGAAAAGTATCCCGCCGACTAGTGTGACACTTACGCACCTTAGTCCCCCGATGCACCACTATAGCCGCATCAGATATAGATTCATGCATAGCCAAACCCACCCCCGCAAAAGGAGCCTCCCCCGCAGCCCTAACCGCCCCAATAAGATTAGTCGCCGCATCACTACTTGGCCTATCTGAAGAACGCTGCGCCCCAACAAGAATAACCGGAACCGGCAAACCCTGCAACGCAAAACTAAGCGCAGCCGAAGTGTACGCCATAGTATCTGTACCATGAGCAATAACAACCCCATCTACCCCCTCCTCAACCCGCTTAGCAACCCTAAGCGCAAGCTCAGACCAATCCCGCTGACAAAAATCCTCACTATAGATACTAAAAACAAACTCTGTTTCCACCCGAGCAATATCTGCAAGCTCAGGCACAACCCCCAAAAGATCATTAGCCGACATAGCCGAACGAACCGCACCCGTACGATAATCCACCCGGCTAGCAATGGTCCCCCCCGTACTCATGATAACAACATGAGGCAACGCCGGATTCTGTTTGGGCAACAGAGGCGCAACAAACGCCGGTTTAGCTCCCCTCCCAAGCCTCTTTATCTCCACCATATCTGTAACTTCGATGCCTATGTTATAGCCACTCTTTAACTTTACAATAATTGCAGCCCCAGCACCAAACCGGGGCATCAAAATACCCTCATAAACCCTACCCCGGCTACTAATTTCCAAAATATCCCCCACACTACAATCTGCCCCTCTAAGCAACTCAAGCGCCTTGCCCCTGTAACCTAAACCTTCCAATTCACACATTCTACCTCAACCTCTTTGAAACATAAACTCCATCACGCTCATAACCCAAGCGCATATAGTATCGCTTTGTTCCTAATGCACTGATAACTAAAAGCTTTTCCCGCCCAAACTCTACCCCTGCAATCCGCTCCGCTTCTGACAACAACATCCTACCATACCCCCTATGTTGCCATTCCTGCTCAGGACGTCTACCCACCGGAACAAGCGGACCATAAACATGTAATTCCCGAACTATCGCTGAGGCAACATTGATGATTTCTGGTCTGTGCGCATTAACTGACGGAATACGCAGCCGCAAATAACCCAACAACACATCATTTTTTAAATCCTCAGCGGAAATAAACACCTCCCGCCCTCCCGAGGCCTCATAGACCTGAGTTAACATTTTGATATTTCCAACCTCCGGTCTAATCTGATCAACCTGCCAACGATGCCCCACCTCACGACAACGAATACACTGACACCGCAAATTATGCTCAGCCAACGCATGCTGAACAAGCTCACGCAGATTACTTTTTTTAACCCCCGCCAAAATAAGCCCCGCAGGAATATCACGCTGCACCCGCATCACCCGTACCCATCTAGGTATGAACTTTTTAAGCTCAGAAATTACCTCCACAGCCTGCTCAGTGGAATACGGACAATAGGTACCCCTCTGATACCACTCAGTTACCTCCGTGCCCTCAATGGCCAAACAAGGATAAATCTTTATCATATCTGGCATAAACGCCGAATCAACAAAAACCCGCTCAAAAACAGCCACATCTTTCTGCGGATCACTACCGGGCATTCCAGGCATCAGATGATAGACAACCTTTAACCCGGCATCCTTAGCAATACGCGTAGCCTCAACAACATCAGCCACTGTGTGCGTTCTGTGTACCAAACGATAAATCGCATCATCGGGATTTTGCACCCCCAACTCTATACGCGTTACCCCCATATCTAGTACAGCATCAATATGGGGCTGTTTTGCCCAATCAGGTCGGGTTTCAACAGTTATGCCAACATTACGGATTGGACTGGTTTCTGCATTGTTTTTTGCCTCTTCAAAATTAACTGATGGTTTGCTCGCTATAGCATCAAGGCAGCGTTGAATAAACCAGCTTTGATACTCCGGGGGTGTGGCTGGAAAAGTCCCACCCATAATAATCAGTTCAATTTTATCTACTCTGTGGCCAATCTGAGTTAGTTGTTCTATGCGGCTAATGACTTGGTTGTATGGGTCAAAATTGTTTTGTGCTCCTCGCATGGCTGCCGGTTCATGGCCAGTGTAGCTTTGGGGGGAACCTAATTTTGGTCCACCGGGGCAATAAGCGCATGGGTCCGGTTGAGGGCAGGGGTAGGGTTTGGTCATGACAGCGACAACGGTGACCCCGCTTATGCTACGTGTAATTTTGCGTTTTAGCAGAGGTAATAGCTGTTTTGTTTCTTGGGGTGTTAAGTGGCTGATTATGTCTGCATTAGAGGGTACTTTCTCTAAGTGATGTTTTGCGGCCATTTTGATTTTGAGGCGGTTAACATCTTCGCGTGTAGGGGTTGGCATAGTGAGAAGGGTTTTGATGATTTCTATGAGAGCGTCTGTGGTTGTCAAGATTTGGATGACCTGAAATATTTTGATGTTTAAGATATAGATAAACTAGTAAGTTCATTTATGTTTGAGATCTAATGCTGTTGGTTGTTTTATAGTGTTTGTTTTGAGCTGGTTGAAATTTTTATTTCGAAGCTTTTGGGCGGCTGATTGTTTTGAAGTTGTTTTGTACCCATTTGGTTTATACGTTTCTAGAAAGTATTGAAAGAAATTGTTGTTTAACCCTTTTATGTCCAGTTTTGACCTGGTTTCCGCTGTAGCACAACGCGTTTTTCATAATTGCGTCTGCTGCGGTTTTTGGGGCTTGGAGATGTTCTTTCTTGAGCCTGAATCTTGGGGGTTTGATTCCTTACTTTTCCGGCTTTTGAGAGTGAACCGTGAGTTGGCATAGTTTTACACCTTTTGCTCAATAATCATAGTGGCTGCACTTAAACCTTTAGTCTGGTCTCGCGCAAGTTGTGATTTATAAAATCATCAAAAAATAAATGCCTTATTTGAGTTCAAAAAAAGTGGAATATTTACGGTTTAACCGATTGTTTTCCACCTATTTTCTTGCAAAAATGCTAAATCTCAATGTGTTTACGGCCTGTCCAATCCATATTTTGACACTACAGACTTATTGTTGGCCTGTAGTTCACGGATTGGATGTCTTAGTTCTATGTTTTCCCTTGAGGCCGAATTTTTATCGCATGCCGGTTTTCATTGTCTTAACCCGGTGCAGTTCTATGCTTCAATGTAATGCATCGAGGTCTATATTCTGCATAGAACGAATTGTTGTCTGAAACATTTAAATTTTGTGACAACTCTGTAACAAATTTTTACATAATTATCCCAATTATGACAAAAACAACAATACAAAAAACAAAACATGCCACAATAATTAACACACACAAAATTGAGAGCATTTTTTACGGGCAACTTCTGAAAACCTATTTTGGTTCTTCGTCAAATTAGGTGGGTAGGTCAAAAGTTTCACTACGGCAGGTGGTTGCATGGGGTTATAAGGGAGAACATACAAGTTTAGAGAAGGGCTTGAGTGTACCCACCTAAAATAGCGAAAAACCCAATTTTTTCCTGAGTTGTCGGCCGCAGTTTATACACCACCATCAAACACAGCATATAAATCCTGTAGGCAACCTCCGAAAACCTCCTAAACAACAACACAATATTGCGCAACGAGACAAAATACAACAACATGAGCCAACAACACTCCCCAGACTGTCCGAAAACTAGCAAAAAAACCAAACCAAAAAAACAACACAAAACAAAAACAACCCCCAAAAAACAAACCAAACCAAACAAAACAAATACACAAAACCCAAAAACACAACAAAACAACCCCCAAAAAAACAAACCCACAAAAAACACAAACACAACACACACACCAAACAACAACACAAACAAAACAAAACCAAATGAGATACATAGAAACAAAAAACAAAAACCAAACCCACCCCCCACAACCACAAACCAACCATAACCCAAGACAACCCAACCAAAATAATAGACGCATACATAGACGCCACAGACCTAAAACAACTAGGCACCACCAAACCACCCCAAAAAACAACGCAAACCCGCCCACACACCCCCAAACACTCACAAAACACTGAACCTACGCCTACACCAACAAAACCCCTCCAGCCGCAAACTAGCCAAAAAACCCCCGCAACAAAGAAGCCAAATGGCTAGCCTCAAACCTAACCCCTGACCATCGCACCCAAGCAGCCTCAAAAAAAGACAACACCAAACCCCTAAAACTAGTATTTAACGAATGGAGCAAATTTTGCAACCAACAAGACCACTTTGCAAAACAATACACGTCATCGACGGCAGCAAATTCAAAGCCAACAACTCCAAAGACAATAATTTCACTCCCCCAA